>NZ_JAHXBZ010000002.1:0-236407 GCF_019448275.1 Streptococcus humanilactis
GGTTCGACTCCTCTAGGGTGCATTTTTCTATTTAACTCGGGAAGTAGCTCAGCTTGGTAGAGTACTTGGTTTGGGACCAAGGTGTCGCAGGTTCGAATCCTGTCTTCCCGATATATGGCGGTGTAGCTCAGCTGGCTAGAGCGTCCGGTTCATACCCGGGAGGTCGGGGGTTCGATCCCCTTCGCCGCTATAATGATCTTGTTGGACCTTTAGCTCAGCTGGTTAGAGCTCTCGGCTCATAACCGAGTGGTCGTAGGTTCAAGTCCTACAAGGTCCATTTGAATATTATGGAGGATTACCCAAGTCCGGCTGAAGGGAACGGTCTTGAAAACCGTCAGGCGTGTAAAAGCGTGCGTGGGTTCGAATCCCACATCCTCCTTTTGTATTAACGCGGGATGGAGCAGCTCGGTAGCTCGTCGGGCTCATAACCCGAAGGTCGTAGGTTCAAATCCTGCTCCCGCAATAAGGCTCGGTAGCTCAGTTGGTAGAGCAATGGATTGAAGCTCCATGTGTCGGCGGTTCGATTCCGTCTCGCGCCATTTTTACTTATAGTATGTATGCGGGTGTAGTTTAGTGGTAAAACTACAGCCTTCCAAGCTGTTGTCGCGAGTTCGATTCTCGTCACCCGCTTTGAACTTTGTTCAAATTACCAAGTTTTTAACTTGGGCGCGTAGCTCAGGTGGTTAGAGCGCACGCCTGATAAGCGTGAGGTCGGTGGTTCGAGTCCACTCGTGCCCATTAATTGGAGAATTACTCAAGAGGCTGAAGAGGACGGTTTGCTAAATCGTTAGGTCGGGTAACTGGCGCAAGGGTTCGAATCCCTTATTCTCCGTTTTAATGAGGGTTTATAACTCTCTTTTTTTTGTATTTTTAAGAATAGTAGAATAAAAACTTCAGATTTGTAAAACTTAATTGGATTACTTATCTGAAGTTTTTTTATGGTTGTGCTAGTTTATTATTACTTCCAACTCTTGAGTGAAATTTCTCCGCTATTGAGCCAGATTTCTTTTCCGTTATCACATTGAACTAAAAGTTTGCCATTTTCTGAGATATCTTTAGCAAGTCCCTTGTAGTCTTTTTGATCTAGTGTGAAAGTAACTTCTTTTCCAAGAACGAATGACTGTTTTTTATATAGGTATAATAACTCATCTGCTGGTGTTTCGAAGAAAGCACGCCAGATTTCTATGATTAATTCATTCCTTGTTATTGGAGCTGTAGTTTTAAATAAGCTAGCAGCTTTTTCTTTTAATTCTTGTGGGAAATCATTAATAGTAAAGTTGATTCCTACTCCAATAATGATATCTGTGACTAAGCCTGTTTCTACAGAGGTCATTGCTTCAGTGAGGATTCCTCCAATTTTATGATTTTTGAGGTAGATATCGTTGACCCATTTTATGTCGACATCTATTAATGTTAGGTTCTTAATGGCTTTGTAGATAGCTCCTGCTACAAGTAGTGTGTAGGATGGTAATTTGTCATAGGGGAGATTGGGTTTAAGATGGAGTGTCATATAAATGCCACCTTGAGGTGAGTAGAAAGAACGTTGAAAACGGCCTCGGCCAGCTGTTTGATAGGAAGCTAGATAGAGGGTGTTTGCTTCATTTCCTAAATCAATTGCTTCTTTTGCATCGAGTTGTGTTGATCGTGTTTCGGGTTTAAAACTGATTTTAATTGGAAGATTTTGTTTTAGAAGTTCTGGAAGAATAAGGTCTCCATTCACAAGTTTATAGCCTTTGTTTTTGATACTATCAATTTTAATGCCCTCTTGTTCTAAACGCTTGATGGCTTTCCAAATTGATGTTCGGGTCAGTGATAGTTCTTCTGCAATCTTTTCTCCGCTGATATAGTCGGTTTCTTTAGCTAGAATTTGGTAGACGGCTTGGTAGGATTTCATAGTGTTTCCTTTCTCACTAGTTGGTGTTGGGAATATTCTTTTCTTGTATGACTTGGAGTCTGATTAAAGTATTGTTTATAAGCTTTTGAAAAATGGAGTGGATCTGAAAAACCTACCGAATATGCAATTACTTTGATAGACTCTTGGGTATTTTCGAGAAGTTGTTTAGCTCGGTGCATTCGAACGTAGAGTAGGTATTCTTTGGGTGATAAGGTATTAAATTCTTTGAATACGCTTGATAAGTAGCTTCTGTGAACGGATAGTTCTTTTGCTAAATCTTGTATTGTAAGTGATTGAGGATAGTGGCTATCAATTAATCTTTTACATTCAAGATAGAGTTGGTAGGTTGATGAAATATTCTTTTTTTTCTGATTGGGAGCAATAGTTCCCAGATGAAACATCAGTTCATGGAGCTGTCCCATGATATGGAGTTGAGCTAATTCATTTGATTTTGTAATCTGAGCGAAGCGGACAATGTCTGAGATGAGTTTTGCAGTAGACTGGGTATGACAAGTTTCAGATTGGATGAGATAGGATTGGTCAGAAATTTGAGAAAGAGCAAAATAATCAGGAGCTTTCCCTCCAGTGATTCCTAACCAGTAGTAGGACCAAGGTTCTTCACTATCTGCTTGATAAAAGGTTAGTTCATCTGGTTTTAATAGAAAGAAATCTCCTTCTTTTAAATCAACAATTTTACCCTTGTAATGAAATTTTCCTTGTCCTTTAGTAATGTAATGTAGAACGTATGTATCACGAATGGCTGGACCAAAAGAGTAATTAGGTGTACATTCCTCATATCCATAAAAGCTTAGAGAAAGGTCAATTGTTCCAGTCTGGTATTCTGAAAAAACTAGCATGTGCTACCTCCTACCTAACATTTTACCATATTCTTGAGACATTTTTCTATTTTAGAAAGCGATTTCAGTTGATAAAATATAGTCAATAAAGTGATGAGGTGAAGTAAATGGGAGTTAGGATAGAGAATAATCTATTTTATGTTGAGAGTAAAAATCTAAGTTTGATTATTGAAAATCGAAATGGCTACTTACTTTTGAAACATTTAGGAAAGACTATTAAGAACTATAAAGGTTCCAATAGTATTTATGAACGAGATCATGCCTTTTCAGGAAATCCAACAGCTACTAATCGAACCTTTAGTTTGGATACGCAACGTCAAATTTTTGGGCAACATGGTTTGGGTGACTTTAGAAAACCAACTTTACAGGTTCAACATGATGCAACTGAAGTAACAGACTTTCGATTTGTAGAAGCAAAGATTTTAAAAGGTCAGAATGGTCCACAGGGCTTACCTTCTCCACATAGTATGGACGATACAGAGACTCTTGTCTTAATGTTAGAAGATTTTAAGGCTCATCTTAGTCTGAATTTGTATTATACTGCTTTTAATAATGATTCGACAATTGCTAGCTACAGTAAATTGGAAAATAATAGTAATCAGGAAGTTGTCATCCATAAAGATTTTTCTTTTATGGCTGATGTTCCAGCTGCAGATTATGAAATCGTAACTCTGCAGGGTGCTTATGCTCGTGAAAAGACTGTCAGACGTCAACAGGTAGAACAAGGAATCTTTTCGATTAGTTCGAACCGTGGGGCTTCTGGGCATGCTCAAACACCAGCTCTTCTCTTATGTGATCAAGGAGTCACAGAGGATGCTGGAAATGTGTTTGCTATTCAACTAATGTATAGTGGAAACTTTGAAGCTTTTGTTCAAAAGAATCAATTGAATGAAGTTCGGTTGGCTATTGGAATTAATCCGGAAAATTTTTCTTGGAAGTTAGACCCTGAGGAATACTTTGAAACACCGGTAGCTTTAATGACCTATTCAGATAAGGGATTAACTGGTGTTAGTCATGAAAGTCAGAATTTTGTACTGAAGCACATTATGCCAAGTAAATTTTCTAAAAAAGAACGCCCAATTCTAATTAATAACTGGGAAGCTACTTACTTTGACTTTCAGAGAGAAAAACTGTTAGAGTTAGCAGATGAAGCTAAGAAAGTTGGAATTGAACTTTTTGTATTAGATGATGGGTGGTTTGGTAATCGCTTTGATGATAATCGGGCTTTAGGTGATTGGGTTGTTAATGAGCAAAAACTGGGTGGAAGCCTAGAAAGTCTGATTTCAGCTATCCATGAAAGAGGTTTGCAGTTTGGGCTTTGGTTAGAACCTGAGATGATTTCTGTAGATAGTGATTTGTATCGTAAACATCCTGACTGGGCTATTCAGGTTCCAGGATATGAACATACCTATTCTAGAAATCAACTAGTACTTAATCTTGCCAATCCTCAGGTAGTAGAATACTTGAAAAATGTCTTAGATGAACTCCTATCTTATCATGAGATTGATTACATCAAATGGGATATGAATCGTAATATGACTAACCTGGGGAATGGTTCGAACTATCTAGAGACGCAGATGCAATCTCATCAGTACATGCTGGGGCTTTATGCACTTGTCGCTTATCTGACAGAGAAGCACAGCCATATTCTCTTTGAGTCCTGCTCTGGTGGGGGTGGACGAAATGATCTTGGTATGATGCGCTATTTCCCACAAGTCTGGGCTAGTGATAATACTGATGCTATTGCACGTTTACCAATTCAATACGGTTCATCCTATCTCTATCCAACCATTTCTATGGGGGCTCATGTGTCAGCAGTACCGAATCATCAGATGGGGCGAACGACACCATTAGAAACACGTGGTCATGTGGCAATGATGGGAAATTTGGGTTATGAGCTTGATTTGACAAGTCTGACTGAGAAAGCAAAAGAAGACATTAGAACGCAGGTAAACTTGTACAAAGAATTACGACCAGTAGTTCAGTTAGGACAACAGTATAGACTCATTAACCCTGATACTGCATCCAATGAAGCAGCTGTACAATTTAACTACGGAAATCAAACGATTGTAACCTACGTTCGCGTTTTGTCAGTTGTAGAGGCCATGGAAACAACTTTAAAATTAAAAGATTTGGATGAAGAGGGACTGTATGAATTACAGGAAAATGGCGAAGTTTACTCAGGTGCAGAACTCATGTATGCAGGCTCAACTGTTATCTTATCCCAAGGAGATTTTTTGAGTAGACAGTATATTTTTAGAAGACTATAATAAAGGTGTATAATTTTATAAAGGAGGCTTTCCAATGAAATGGTATAAGAAAGCAGGTTTTATTTTAGTAGCTGGGGTTAGTTTACTAGGCATAGCAGCTTGTGGTCAGAATAGTCAATCGACTGATGGAAAGGTAACGATTGAATTTTTTAACCAGAAGACCGAAATGGCGGATACTTTGCAAAAAATTGTAGATCATTTTGAAAAGGATCATCCTACTATTGATGTAAAACTGACGACTGTTCCGGCAGCTGGCATTGTTCTGAAGACTCGGATTTTATCAGGAGATGTTCCAGATATTGTTAATATCTATCCTCAAAATATGGATTTTCAGGAGTGGGCAAAAGCAGGTTACTTTTCAGATATGACAGGGAAGTCCTATCTTGAGAATATTAAGAATGACTATGCAGAAAAGTATGCAATCAATAACAAGATTTATAGTGTGCCTTTAACTGCTAATCTTTATGGAATCTATTATAATAAAACAAAGTTTAAAGAATTAGGACTTGAGGAACCGAAGACTTTTAAAGAGTTTCAAGAGATTGTTAAAAAGATAAAAGATAGTGGGAATTCTCCGTTTGCAGTTGCAGGCAATGAAGGATGGACATTAAACGGTTATCACCAACTTTCTCTCATTACTATTACAGGCAGTGGAGACGCAGCTAATAATTACCTTCGCTTTTCAAAACCAAACGCTATCTCTGCAGATGATGCTATTTTAAAAGCAGATGCAGAACGACTAGATTTGTTGGCGGAGAATGCTCAAGATGGATGGCGTGGTGCCTCTTATAACGATGCGGTGGTAGCATTTTCGAATGAAAAAGCCTTGATGATGCCACAAGGATCATGGGCATTAGCGGCAATTAATCAACAGGATCCAAAATTTGATGTGGGGATGTTTGCCTTCCCAGGAGAAGAAGTAGGAAAAGAAGTCACTGTTGGTGCAGGGGACATGGCATTATCAACTTCAGCTACTACCAAACATCCTAAAGAAACCGAAGAATTTATCAGCTATATGACTAGTTCAAAAGCTATGCAAGAATATTATGATGTGGATGGATCACCAGTTGCTGTAAAAGGTGTACAGGAAAAAGAAGATTCAGCACTTGCAGAGATTTCTAAACTAGCATTTACGGATAAACATTATGTTTGGTTGGGCCAACACTGGAATTCTGAAGAAGATTTTTTCAATCTAAGTGCAGGTTACTTGATGGATAAAAATCTGAAAAATATGGCAAACAATCTCAATGCTTTCTTTAATCCAATGAAGGCAGATTTGGACTAGAATAGGAGTTAAGATGATATGGCTATTCGAAAAATTTTAAATAAATACTGGGGTTGGACTTTTTTGCTCATCCCGCTTGCATTACAAGCTATCTTCTTTTACTTTCCGATGGTACAAGGTGCTTTCTATAGTTTGACTAACTGGACTGGATTGACCTATAATTATAAATTTGTTGGTCTGAATAACTACAAATTGCTGATGATTGATGGGAAATTCTTCACAGCCATTGCTT
Organism: Streptococcus humanilactis; assembly: GCF_019448275.1. Lineage (GTDB taxonomy): Bacteria > Bacillota > Bacilli > Lactobacillales > Streptococcaceae > Streptococcus > Streptococcus humanilactis. The sequence goes on from NZ_JAHXBZ010000002.1 coordinate 6,539, forward strand.
TTACTTTAATTTTAACCCTGGCATTGATTATTGGAGAGATTACAATTGGGATGGTTGTGGCTCGAGCCTTAAATTCTAAGATGAAAGGGCAGACCTTCTTTAGAGCTTGGTTCTTTTTCCCAGCGGTTTTGTCTGGTTTGACAGTTTCCTTGATTTTTAAACAATTCTTTAACTATGGTCTTCCAACGATTGGAAAAATTTTAGGAATTAGTTTTTTACAAGAAAGTCTATTAGGAACACCAATCGGAGCGGTAGTGGCAACTATTTTTGTTCTTCTATGGCAAGGAGTAGCAATGCCAATTATTCTCTTTCTTGCTGGCCTTCAGAGTATTCCATCTGATATTTTGGAGGCAGCATCAATTGATGGTGCAACAAGCAAACAAACTTTTTGGAAGATTGAATTACCATATTTGTTGCCAACGATTTCTATGGTTTTTATCCTAGCTCTTAAGTCCGGTTTGACTGCCTTTGACCAAATTTTTGCCTTGACGAGTGGTGGTCCAAATAATGCTACAACGTCTCTTGGTCTTTTAGTCTATAACTATGCCTTCAAGAGTAATCAATATGGATATGCGAATGCAATTGCCTTGATTCTATTCTTAATTATTGGAATTGTTTCTCTTATCCAAATCAAACTATCAAAGAAATTTGAAATCTAATAGGGGAGTCTTACACATGAAAAAAGAAGAAAAATTGAATCAGTTTTGGAAGTATGTCCTCTTGGTAGTAGGTAGTATTCTCATACTTGTTCCTTTGTTGGTAACGGTTTTTAGTTCCTTCAAGACAACCAAGGATATCATGAATCATTTCTTTGGTTTGCCAAATCCTTTTACATTAAGCAATTATGAACGATTGGTTTCGGATGGGATTGGAGGCTATTTCTGGAATTCAGCTGTTATTACGGTGTTATCATTGATTGTAGTAGCATTCTTTATACCAGCTGCAGCCTATTCCATTGCTCGAAATATGTCCAAGAAAAAAGTCTTTGCAATTATGTATTCGCTCTTGATCTTAGGGATATTTGTTCCATTTCAGGTGATTATGATTCCTATCACAGTTATGATGAGCAAACTCGGCCTGGCAAATATGTGGGGGTTGGTACTACTTTATCTAACTTATGCAATTCCACAGACTCTTTTCTTGTATGTTGGTTATATTAAAATCAGTGTACCAGATAGTTTAGATGAAGCTGCAGAAATTGATGGGGGTGATCGATTTACAACTTACCGTCGAATTATCTTTCCAATGCTGAAGCCCATGCATGCTACAACCTTGATTATCAATGCATTATGGTTCTGGAATGACTTTATGTTGCCACTGTTGATTTTGAATAAGGATTCCAAGATGTGGACTTTGCCTCTCTTCCAGTACAACTACCAAGGTCAGTATTTTAATGACTATGGGCCAAGTTTTGCATCCTATATTGTGGGAATTGTAACAATTACTGTCGTCTACCTCATCTTCCAAAAACATATTATTTCAGGAATGAGCAACGGAGCAGTGAAGTAAGAAGAACTCATGGAATCTATAGTCTTTGACACAGAGGAAGGGTTCAGCTTGTTGATAATTCTATGTAGAAGACAAGAAAGTAGTACTTAGTTTATTGAAGTCTATATTTAGTACGAGTTTGATGATAAACAGAGATTTAATACTCAATGAAAATCAAAGAGCAAACTAGGAAGCTAGCCGCAGGTTGCTCAAAGCACAGCTTTGAGGTTGCAGATAAAGCTGACGTGGTTTGAAGAGATTTTCGAAGAGTATAACATGAATTTCATTTACGAAGCCAGGTCATACGAGACTTGGCTTCAATTAAAAAAGGAGAGTAATGATGCCAATTCAAAATAAAACCATGTTGATTACCTATTCAGATAGTCTTGGAAATAATCTTAAGGACTTATATGAGAATTTGGAAGAGCATTTTGGAGATGCTATTGGAGGAGTTCACCTTCTACCATTTTTCCCATCAACAGGTGATCGTGGATTTGCGCCAGTTGACTACGACGAAGTGGACTCAGCTTTTGGTGATTGGGAGGATGTTAAGCGTTTAGGTGAGAAATATTATCTTATGTTTGACTTTATGATTAATCATATTTCTCGTCAATCCAAGTATTATAAGGACTATCAAGAAAAACATGAAGCCAGTGAATTTAAAGATCTCTTTTTAAACTGGGATAAGTTTTGGCCAGAAAACCGTCCGACACAGTTTGATGTAGATTTAATTTACAAGCGTAAGGATCGTGCACCAAAGCAAGAGATTGTGTTTGAAGATGGTTCAGTAGAACATTTGTGGAATACCTTTGGTGAGGAGCAGATTGATCTTGATGTGACCAAAGAAGTAACGATGGAATTTATCCGTAAGACCATTCAGCACTTGGCAAGTAATGGGTGTGATTTGATTCGTCTAGATGCTTTTGCTTATGCAGTGAAGAAATTGGATACTAATGATTTCTTTGTGGAACCAGATATTTGGGATTTATTGGACAAAGTTCGAGATATCGCTGCTGAGTATGGGACAGAGCTCTTACCTGAGATTCATGAACATTATTCGATTCAGTTTAAAATAGCGGATCAGGATTACTATGTTTATGATTTTGCTCTTCCAATGGTGACGCTTTATACTCTTTACAGTTCCAGAACAGAGCGTTTGGCTAAGTGGTTAAAGATGAGCCCAATGAAGCAATTTACGACACTAGATACCCATGATGGGATTGGAGTGGTGGATGTCAAGGATATCCTGACCGATGAGGAGATTGACTATGCTTCAAATGAACTCTATAAGGTTGGAGCAAATGTCAAACGTAAGTACTCTAGTGCCGAGTATAACAATTTAGATATCTACCAAATCAATTCAACCTACTATTCTGCGCTTGGAGATAATGATGTCAAGTATTTCCTTGCACGCTTAATTCAAGCATTTGCCCCAGGTATTCCTCAGGTTTACTATGTAGGTCTATTAGCAGGCAAGAATGATTTGAAATTATTAGAAGAAACTAAAGAAGGTCGAAATATTAATCGTCATTACTATAGCAATGAGGAAATAGCAGAAGAAGTCCAACGTCCTGTGGTGAAGGCACTTCTCAATCTCTTTTCTTTCCGTAATCGTTCAGAGGCCTTTGATTTAGAAGGAACTATTGACGTTGAAACACCAACAGCCCACAGCATTGTAATCAAACGTCAAAATAAAGATAAGTCCGTAACAGCAGTAGCAGAAATTGATTTGCAAAATCAGATTTATCGGGTAATTGAGAACGGAATTGAAGTAACATTTTGAGGCTTTGATATAGTTGATAAAATAGGGTTTTTATTTTAGAAAACGTTTCCTTTGTTTTCAAATTGCTAAAAAAGTGGTACAATAAAGGGTAGCTTACTATTATCTGAATCAGTTGATTTGGAGAGAAAGGATTCATTTTGAAATCAATAGGCTTTATTGAAAAGCTGAAAGGGTTGTCTAGTAAAGAGCTGACTTTATTGGGAATTATCCTGAGTATCTTTTTACCCTTTTATCTTTTTGTAGTTGTATTCTGTTTATATATTATCAGTTTAATTTTTACAGGAGACATGAAAAGTATTCTTCAGAAAATGGGTGAGCATCCAATGCTGCTTCTTTTTCTTGGCTATAGTACTGTTATATCCATTTTTGCACAAAATTGGATGGGTCTTGTGGCTTCAGTAGGAATGCTTCTATTCACTGTTTTCTTTTTGCATTATCAGTCGATTTTATCACATAAATTCTTTCGATTGATTTTGCAGCTCGTCTTGTTTGGTAGCGTCTTGTCAGCTGCTTTTGCGAGTTTAGAACATTTCCAAATTGTGAAGAAATTCAACTATGCTTTTCTTTCACCCAATATGCAGGTGTGGCATCAGAATCGTGCAGAAGTGACCTTCTTTAATCCTAATTATTATGGAATTATTTGTTGTTTCTGTATCATGATTGCCTTCTATTTGTTTACAACGACCAAGTTGAATTGGTTGAAAGTATTCTGTGTGTTTGCAGGCTTTGTGAATCTCTTTGGTTTGAACTTTACGCAAAATCGAACTGCCTTTCCTGCTATTATCGCTGGAGCCATTATCTATCTCTTTACGACCATTAAAAACTGGAAGGCCTTTTGGCTAAGTATTGGGGTTTTTGCGATTGGCTTGAGCTTCCTCTTTTCTAGTGATTTGGGAGTTCGGATGGGGACTTTAGACTCTTCTATGGAAGAACGCATTTCTATCTGGGATGCTGGGATGGCCTTGTTTAAGCAAAATCCTTTTTGGGGTGAAGGGCCATTGACCTACATGCACTCGTATCCTCGGATAAATGCTCCTTATCATGAACATGCTCACAGTCTATATATCGATACGATTCTGAGTTACGGAATTGTGGGGACTATTTTATTAGTTTTGTCTTCTGTTGCTCCTGTTCGCTTGATGATGGATATGAGTCAGGAGTCGGGGAAACGTCCGATTATCGGTCTTTATCTGTCTTTCCTTACAGTGGTTGCTGTGCATGGAATCTTTGACTTGGCCCTCTTCTGGATTCAATCAGGTTTCATTTTCTTGCTAGTTATGTGCAGTATTCCATTGGAGCATCGAACTTTGGTATCGGATATGACGGATTAAGTTTATAAGATTAAAATCTTCTATCTTGGGTAGGAGATTTTTTACTTGGAAAAATTATTTCTAAATCGAAATAGTTGACAGTTAGAATAATGAGTGTTACAATTATTTTATTCATTTCGATATGGAAATAAATTGGAGGTGTCATGAAAGATAGTCATTTGCTAGCCCATCATATTCGTTTATTGAATGGGCGGATTTTTCAAAAGTTACTAAGTCGGGATCCTGAAGCTCTTTATCGGAGTGAACAGGGGAAGATTTTAGCGGTTTTATGGAATAGTGAAACTGGCTGCGCAACTGCGACAGATATTGCTCTGGCAACTGGGCTTGCTAACAATACACTGACGACTATGATTAAAAAGCTAGAGGAACAAAATCTTGTAGCTATTAGTCCATGTGGAGAAGATAAGCGTAAGAAGTATTTGGTTTTAACAGAGTTGGGGCAGTCTCAGAAAGAAGTGGGGCATCGTGTCAGTCAGAAATTGGATACGATCTTTTACAAAGGATTTTCAGAGGAAGAAATTCGTCAGTTTGAAGCCTTTCAAGAAAGAATTTTGGCTAATCTAAAAGAGGAGGAAAATGAGGTTTAAAATGGAGCAAATTAGCTGTTTATAAGTAAAGGCCACTTTTGACTTTGTTTTCAAACTCTTAGGACAAGGAAACTATGTGGTTAGCTATGGTCAGACTCAGATTGGTGGAGTTGCCTATGCCCAGTATGATATCTTCTGTCTAGAAAACGGGAAAATTGTGGAGCATTGGGACAATAAGGAAGTCATGCCTAAGGTAGAAGACTTGACCAATCGAGGGAAGTTTTAAATTGAGGATACAGAATGATTGAATACAAAAATGTAGCTTTACGCTACACAGAAAAAGATGTCTTGAGAGATGTTAATTTACGGATTGAGAATGGCGAGTTTATGGTTTTAGTTGGTCCATCTGGGTCCGGTAAGACGACCATGATCAAGATGATTAATCGTCTTTTGGAACCAACTGATGGAAATATTTACATGGATGGCAAGCGCATCAAAGACTATGATGAACGTGAACTTCGTCTATCTACAGGTTATGTTTTACAGGCCATTGCTCTCTTTCCAAATCTAACGGTTGCGGAAAATATTGCCCTGATTCCAGAGATGAAGGGCTGGACTAAGGAAGAAATTGCTCAGAAAACAGAAGAGCTTTTGGCAAAGGTTGGTTTACCAGTGGCTGAGTATGGGCATCGTTTGCCTAGTGAATTATCTGGTGGAGAACAGCAACGGATCGGTATTGTTCGTGCTATGATTGGTCAGCCTAAGATTCTCCTCATGGATGAACCTTTTTCAGCCTTGGATGCTATTTCGAGAAAACAGTTGCAGGTTCTGACTAAAGAATTGCATAAAGAGTTTGGGATGACAACTATTTTTGTAACCCATGATACGGATGAAGCCTTGAAGTTGGCGGACCGTATTGCAGTTTTGCAGGATGGAGAAATTCGCCAGGTGGCGAATCCCGAGACTATTTTAAAAGCTCCTGCCACAGAATTTGTAGCAGACTTGTTTGGAGGTAGTGTTCATGACTAATTTAATTGCAACTTTTCAGGATCGTTTTAGTGATTGGTTGACAGCTCTATCTCAACATTTGCAGTTGTCACTATTGACCTTGTTACTAGCTATTTTGCTTGCGATTCCCTTAGCTGTCTATCTTCGCTATCATGAGAAGCTGGCAGATTGGGTCTTGCAGATTGCAGGGATTTTCCAGACTATCCCGTCACTGGCCTTGTTGGGGCTCTTTATTCCTTTGATGGGAATTGGAACCTTGCCAGCTTTGACAGCTCTAGTGATCTATGCGATCTTTCCGATTTTACAAAATACCATCACTGGACTCAAGGGAATTGATCCGAGTCTGCAAGAGGCTGGGATTGCCTTTGGGATGACCAGATGGGAACGTCTCAAGAAGTTTGAAATTCCACTTGCCATGCCGGTTATCATGTCTGGGATTCGGACGGCAGCTGTCTTGATTATCGGTACGGCAACCTTGGCTGCTTTGATTGGTGCAGGGGGACTGGGTTCCTTTATCCTTTTGGGAATTGACCGTAATAATGCCAGTCTGATTTTGATTGGGGCCCTTTCTTCTGCAGTGCTTGCCATTGCCTTTAACTTCCTACTAAAAGTGATGGAAAAGGCAAAATTGCGGACGATTTTTTCTGGTTTTGCCTTGGTGGCAATATTGCTCGGTCTATCTTATAGTCCAGCCCTCTTAGCTCAAAAAGAGAAAGAAAACTTGGTCATTGCTGGGAAATTGGGTCCAGAACCAGAAATTTTGGCCAATATGTATAAATTACTGATTGAAGAAAATACCAGCATGACTGCGACTGTTAAACCGAATTTTGGGAAAACAAGCTTTCTCTATGAAGCTCTGAAAAAAGGCGATATTGACATCTATCCTGAATTTACAGGAACGGTGACTGAAAGTTTACTTCAGCCATCACCTAAAGTGAGTCATGAGCCAGAGCAGGTTTATCAGGTAGCGCGTGATGGCATTGCCAAACAGGATCATCTATCCTATCTCAAACCTATGTCTTATCAAAATACCTATGCTGTAGCTGTTCCGAAAAAGATTGCTCAAGAATATGGCTTGAAGACCATTTCGGACTTGAAAAAAGTGGAAGGGCAGTTGAAGGCTGGCTTTACTCTCGAGTTTAATGACCGTGAAGATGGAAATAAGGGCTTGCAATCAATGTATGGTCTCAATCTCAATGTAGCGACTATGGAGCCAGCTCTTCGCTATCAGGCAATTCAGTCAGGCGATATTCAAATCACGGACGCCTATTCAACCGATGCAGAGTTGGCGCGTTATGATTTACAGGTATTGGAAGATGACAAACAACTCTTCCCACCTTATCAAGGAGCTCCACTAATGAAAGAAGCTCTTCTCAAGAAACATCCAGAATTAGAAAGAGTTCTTAATAAATTGGCTGGTAAGATTACAGAAAGCCAGATGAGCCAACTTAACTATCAAGTCGGTGTTGAAGGTAAGTCGGCAGAACAAGTAGCCAAGGAATTTCTACAAGAACAAGGTTTGCTGAAGAAATAGCTTGAAAAGCTAAACTCAACTTGGTTAAACGACTATATAGAAGAATGCTCAGATAATTTTGTCTGGGCTTTTTTGATTGTTGAAAAGATAAAAAACTCAGTAAACTAGAAATAAGGTAACTGAGTTCTACTCTGTATTCAATTTTTAAGAATGAGAAGGTCTAGATAAAATTGGACAACTTCCTGTTCTGTGAAATCTTGCCCTTTTTTGAGCCACCAGGTCAATGTTTCGATAAAGTTAGTTACGACAAAATGTTGGAGGTAAGAAGTAGGTAGACTTGGGTGAGTTTGTTTCAAATCAGCAGCCAGCATGGGATAGACGTGGTGCTCCAGTTCTTTATGAAGTTGGCGAAGGAAGTAGTCATTTTTGGAGAATAGCAGACTGGTGATATGGTCTTGGTTTTTCTGAAAATGAAGAAAGAGATGGGCGAGATAAACCTTAGTTGAAATGGATTTTTCTCTTTCAAAAAGATGATGGAAGAGGTAGCGGCAGAGCTGGTCCAGAAGAAGCTCCTTACTCTCATAGTGACAGTAAAAGGTGGATCGTCCCACATCTGCGAGATCAATGATATCCTGAACAGTAGTGGCCTCGTAGCCCTTAGCATTCAAAAGTTGTATAAAAGCTTGATAGATGGCTTTTTTGGTTTTGCTGATACGGCGGTCAATGTTAGTCATATGGACACTTGAGGCAAATTGTTCAGAACTGAATAAAGCTGACCTTTTGCTTCTATCCTTTCTTTGAGTTTTAGTTGATAATGATAATGAACAAGATGTTCATAAATCTATTATAACAAAGGAATGAGAAATATGAAGGCAAAATATACTGTTTGGCTAGCTTTTTTCTTAAATTTGACTTATGCCATTGTCGAGTTTATCGCTGGTGGAGTGTTTGGGTCCAGTGCAGTTCTTGCTGACTCGGTGCATGACTTGGGAGATGCGATTGCTATTGGGATCTCAGCCTTTTTGGAAAGTATCTCCAATCGTGAAGAAGACAGCCACTATACCTTGGGCTACAAGCGTTTTAGCCTTTTAGGGGCCATGATAACAGCTGTGATTCTTATGACAGGGTCCGTTTTGGTCATTTTGGAAAATATAGCGAAAATCTTTCATCCACAATCGGTCAATGATGAGGGGATTTTCTGGTTAGGAATTATTGCGATTACTATCAATGTGCTAGCGAGTCTCGTCATTCGCAAAGGACAAACCAAGAACGAATCCATTCTCAGCCTGCACTTTCTGGAAGATACCTTGGGTTGGGTGGCTGTCATCCTGATGGCCATTGTTCTTCGATTTACCGATTGGTATATCTTGGATCCGCTCTTGTCTCTTGCTATTTCCTTCTTTATTCTGTCAAAAGCCCTTCCACGTTTTTGGAGCACGCTCAAGATATTCCTCGATGCAGTGCCAGAAGGAGTAGATATCCAGAAGATCAAGACGGATTTAGCAGAATTGGATCATGTCGCTAGTATCAATCAGCTTAATCTCTGGACTATGGATGGTTTGGAAAAAAATGCCATTGTCCATGTTTGTTTAAAAGAGATGGAGCATATGGAAACTTGTAAAGAATCTATTCGAATTTTCCTCAAAGATTGTGGCTTTCAAAATATTACCATTGAAGTTGATGTTGATCTAGAAAGTCACCAAGCACATAAGCGAAAGGTGTGAGTTGGAGCGGAATCATAGAGATTATTAGAGAAACAGCCTTGCTAGCGGTCGTTTTGTAATTCTAATCATTCTTTGTACTCTCTCTCAGAGTCAGTCTGGTTCCCAGCATAGTCAGGCTAGGGATTTTCCGACCGTGGAGTACTTCCTTGTTAAGAATATCCATACCTGCTCGACCCATCTCCTCAGTATAAACGGTGATGCTAGAGAGGGGAGGATAGACTTGCTTGGTCAGGCTGGTGTCGTTAAAGGAAATGAGGCTGACACGGTCTGGTAGGCTGATTCCAGCTTCTTGGAGGGCACGGAGGGCACCGATGGCTAAACTATCGCTAGCTGCAAAAAAGGCAGGTGGCAGTTGGTCTCCCAAACTCTGAATAGCCTCTTTCATTAAGTCATAGCCAGACTGGGCGGTAAAGCTTCCTTGAAAGACCAGTTCATCATGATAGATCCCTTTTGTTTGGCTGTAGTTCCTAAAATTTTCCAGCCGCTTATCCTCAATGATTCCTTCTTGATCGGTTGTTTCCTCAAGCCCTGTTAGAATCCCGATACGGTTCATCCCTTGACTGAGGAAATAATCGACAACCTGTTTCATGGCAGTATAAAAGTCCGTGATAATACAGGTGTGTCCTAGTGAAAGAGTATCACTATCTAGAAAGACAAGAGGCTTTTGGTATTCTTCAAAGGCAGAAATCTGAGTTCGGCTAAACTTTCCGATGCAGAGAATTCCAATCACTTCCTCGCTCAGGGTAAAAGGATGGTCATTAAAATAGCGCAAGATATCATAGTCCAACTCTTGGGCTCTTTTTTCTATGCCTAGGCGAATCTGGTAGTAGTAGAGGTCGTCCAGCTCTCCTTGTTCACTGACCCATTGGATAATGGCAATCTTTTGCTTGGGCTTGTGGGACTCGCCTGTCTTGAGGTGCTTAGTGTAGCCCAACTCTTCAGCAACAGTTAAAATACGGTGTCTGGTTTCTTCTGTAACAGATAGGCTCTGGTCGCGATTGAGGACACGGGATACGGTCGCGATAGAGACAGAGGCTAACTGTGCAATGTCTTTTAAGGTAGCCATAAATCCTCCTTGATTAGATTAGTATATCATATTTTTTCTGTATTTTACCGATAGTTTAGTAAAATTTTAGTAAAAAGGATTGACCTTGGGAAATCCCTTGGATACAATAGAAGAAAACGATTACACGTTAAGGTGACTTAACGGACAGTAAAAGGAGAAATCATATGACACAACATCTTACTGCTGAAGCTCTTCGCAAAGACTTTCTTGCCGTTTTTGGTCAAGAAGCAGACCAAACTTTTTTTTCACCAGGTCGTATCAACTTGATTGGTGAGCACACAGACTATAATGGTGGACATGTATTTCCAGCAGCCATTTCCTTAGGAACTTATGGGGCTGCTCGCAAACGTGATGACCAAGTCTTGCGTTTCTACTCAGCTAACTTTGAGGACAAGGGCATTATCGAAGTGCCTCTCGCTGACCTCAAGTTTGAAAAAGAGCACAGCTGGACTAACTATCCAAAAGGGGTTCTTCATTTCTTGCAAGAAGCTGGGCACGTGATTGATAAAGGTTTTGATTTTTATGTTTATGGGAATATCCCAAATGGTGCTGGATTATCTTCTTCAGCATCCCTTGAACTCTTGACAGGAGTCGTGGTAGAGCATCTCTTTGATTTAAAACTAGAGCGTCTCGATTTGGTTAAAATCGGAAAACAAACAGAAAACAACTTTATCGGAGTCAACTCTGGCATTATGGACCAATTTGCTATCGGTATGGGGGCTGATCAACGTGCTATTTACTTAGATACTAGCACTTTAGAGTATGATTTGGTGCCACTTGATTTGAAGGACAATGTCGTTGTTATCATGAATACCAATAAACGCCGTGAATTGGCGGATTCTAAATATAATGAACGCCGTGCTGAATGTGAAAAAGCAGTGGAAGAATTGCAAGCAGCCTTAGATATTCAGACCTTGGGTGAATTAGACGAGTGGGCATTCGACCAATATAGCTATTTGATTAAAGATGAAAATCGTTTGAAACGTGCTCGCCATGCTGTGCTGGAAAACCAACGTACCCTCAAAGCTCAAGTAGCCCTTCAAGCAGGAGATTTGGACACATTTGGTCGCTTGATGAATGCTTCTCACGTTTCCCTAGAGCATGACTATGAAGTAACTGGCTTGGAATTGGATACCCTTGTTCACACAGCTTGGGCTCAAGAAGGTGTTCTCGGTGCTCGTATGACAGGAGCAGGTTTTGGCGGCTGTGCCATTGCCTTGGTGCAAAAAGATACTGTTGATGCCTTTAAGGAAGCTGTAGGAAAACACTACGAGGAAGTAGTTGGATACGCTCCAAGCTTCTATATCGCTGAAGTTGCAGGTGGCACTCGCGTCCTTGATTAGTCAAAAGGAGGTTCTATGGTGACCTTAGTAGATAAATTTGTAACACATGTCATTGCAGAAAGTACTCTTGAGGAAATGGATCGAACCTACCTGACAAATCGTGTCTTGGCACGAGTGGGAGATGGTGTTTTGGAAGCTGAGACCAATCTGGCTAAATTGATTGACCTCAAGGACCAGTTGGTTGAGGAAGCGGTTCGATTAGAGACGATTGAGGATAGTCAGACTGCGCGTGAAATCCTTGGTACTGAACTGATGGACTTGGTGACTCCTTGTCCGAGTCAGGTCAATCGTGACTTCTGGGAAACCTATGCCCACTCTCCTGAGCAGGCGATAGAGGATTTTTACCAACTCAGTCAGAAAAATGACTACATCAAACTCAAGGCCATTGCTAAAAATATCGCTTATCGTGTTCCATCTGATTACGGTGAACTTGAAATTACCATCAACCTCTCTAAGCCTGAAAAGGATCCAAAGGAGATCGCGGCAGCCAAGTTGGTGCAAGCTAGCAATTATCCTCAGTGTCAGCTTTGTCTAGAGAATGAGGGCTACCATGGTCGAATCAACCACCCAGCTCGCAGCAACCACCGTATTATCCGTTTTGAAATGGCTGGTCAGGAATGGGGCTTCCAGTATTCGCCCTATGCTTACTTTAATGAGCACTGTATCTTTTTAGATGGCCAACATCGTCCTATGGCCATTAGTCGTCAGAGTTTTGAAAGTCTACTGGCTATTGTAGAGCAGTTTCCAGGATATTTTGCTGGCTCTAATGCAGACCTGCCGATTGTGGGTGGCTCTATTCTGACTCATGACCACTATCAGGGAGGCCGTCACGTATTTCCTATGGAATTGGCTCCCTTGCAAAAGACTTTCTCTTTTACGGGTTTTGAACAGGTCAAGGCTGGAATTGTCAAGTGGCCTATGTCAGTGATTCGATTGACCTCGGATTCCAAAGAAGATTTGATCAACTTAGCTGACAAGATTTTGCAGGAATGGCGTCAGTATTCAGATCCAAGTGTGCAAGTCTTGGCAGAAAGTAACAGAACACCACACCATACCATTACACCGATTGCCCGTAAACGCGATGGACTGTTTGAGTTGGACTTGGTCTTGCGAGACAATCAGACATCGCTAGAGCATCCTGACGGCATCTATCATCCCCACAAGGATGTCCAACATATCAAGAAGGAAAATATCGGCTTGATTGAGGTCATGGGCTTGGCTATTTTGCCACCTCGCTTGAAAGAAGAAGTGGAGCAAGTCGCCAGCTATCTTGTTGGAGAAGGGGATACAGTTGCGACTTATCATCAGGAATGGGCAGACCAGCTCAAAGTAAAATATCCAGACCTAGCGGATAAAGAAAAAGCCCTTGAAATCGTCAAAGACTCTGTAGGCGCTATCTTTGCGCGTGTTCTGGAGGACGCAGGAGTTTACAAGCAAACGGAACAAGGGCAGACAGCCTTTATGCGCTTTGTGGGACAGGTCGGAATTTTGTCAGACTAGGAGCTTTCTCCTTGCACAGTCCTATAAAAAGTAGTATCATAGTGTCGTTTGAAATATCAGGAGGAAACGATGAAAGATTTTCACTTTGATGCTATATCAGCTTTTGAAAATTATGAAATTAAAGAGATGAAAGATGGTCACGTTGTGGTGACGACAAAAGTAGTGGACTCATCGCTCAACTACTATGGCTATGCCCATGGTGGCTATCTCTTTACCCTTTGCGACCAGATTAGTGGTTTGGTGCTCATCTCGCTAGGATTAGACGTAGTGACGCTTCAATCCTCTATCAACTATCTCAAGGCAGGAAAACTCGACGACGTGTTGACCATTAAAGGAGAATGCGTCCATCAAGGTCGCACAACTTGTGTGGTAGATGTGGATATTACCAATCAAGAAGGCAGAAACGTCTGCAAAGCAACCTTCACCATGTTTGTCACAGGTCAGCGGTCAGAAGACAGACAGGTACGAATATAGATAACTAAAAAAGAGGCTTGCACCTCTTTTTCTTATTTCTTTTTATGATTTAATACGGCATTGAGGACAATGGCAAGTAGACTAGCTACGACGATTCCGTTTGAGAAGAACATTTGGAAGGCTGTCGGCATGCTGATAAAGAGATTACTGTTGTTTAGTCCGACACCTGCAGCGATGGAGACTGCTGCGATAAGGAAGTTATGTTCATTGTTAGCAAAGTCAACACGGGCGAGGATTTGCATCCCTTGAATCGATACAAAACCAAACATCACCAGCATGGCACCACCGAGGACAGGGCTAGGAATGATTTGGGCAAGGGCGCCAAACTTAGGAAGGAGTCCAAGGAGAACCAGGAAAGCAGCTGCGTAGTAGATTGGCAGGCGCGTCTTGATACCTGACAATTTAACCAAACCAACGTTTTGTGAAAATCCTGTGTAAGGGAAGGTGTTAAAGATTCCTCCGAGAAGTACAGCTAAACCTTCTGCACGGTAACCGTTACGCAGGCGCGTGCTATCGATTGGATCTTTCGTGATATCAGACAAGGCCAGATAAACACCAGTCGACTCAACCATAGAAACCGTTGCGATGATACACATCATGACAATAGATGAGATTTCAAAAGTTGGCATCCCAAAGTAGAGTGGGGTTGGGACATGGACAAGAGGTGCTGCCGCAACAGGAGAGAAGTCTACCAAGCCCATAGTAGCAGCGATGGCAGTTCCAACAACCAGTCCAATCAAAATGGAGATAGACTTGATAAATCCTTTGGTAAAGATGTTAATCAAGAGGATAATCAGAACAGTGATAGCTGCAAGCAAGAGACTTTGACCAGTTGGCTCTGGAACGTTATTTCCCATATTTCCAATAGCGACAGGAATCAAGGTTAAACCAATCGTAGTAATAACAGATCCTGTTACGATAGATGGGAAGAGATTGGCAACTTTTGAGAAGATGCCTGAAACAAGAACCACGTAAATCCCTGATGCGATAAGGGCACCAAACATAGCACCACTACCATGGCTTTGCCCAATCATAATCAAAGGAGCGACCGACTGGAAAGCAACTCCGAGAACGACTGGGAGTCCAATTCCAAAGTATTTGTTGAGTTGGAGTTGGAGGAAGGTTGCTACCCCACACATGAAGATATCAGTGGAAATCAGGTAGGTCAACTGCTCAGCTGAATAGCCAAGAGCTGTCGCAATCATGATGGGAACCAGGATGGATCCTGAGTACATGGCTAGTAAGTGCTGCAAGCCAAGAACGGCTGCTTGTGAATGTTTTTCTTGAGTTTGCATTAGAGATCTGCCTCCTTAAATACGACTTGACCATTTTCAAAACGATCCAAACGAGCGAGTGATAGAACAGGGTAGCCTGCTTTTTCAAGCAAATCACGGCCATCTTGGAAGGATTTTTCAATCACAATACCGATAGCTTCGACTGTGGCACCAGCTTGTTCGATGATTTGAATCAAGCCTTTAGCAGCTTGGCCGTTAGCAAGGAAATCGTCGATAATCAAAACCTTGTCCTCTGGTGAGAGGAATTTTCCTGCGATAGAAACGGTACTTGTTACCTGCTTGGTAAAGGAGTAGACTTCTGCAGTTAAGATACCTTCGTTCATAGTGATGTTTTTTGCTTTTTTAGCGAAAATCATGGGAACGTTTAAGGCTTCAGCTGTAAAAACGGCTGGGGCAATGCCTGATGCTTCAATGGTCACAACCTTGGTAATGCCAGCAGCAGCGAATTTTTCCGCAAAAACCTTACCAATCTCTCGCATCAAGCTAAAGTCAACTTGGTGGGTTAAAAAGGAATCCACCTTGAGGATGTTATCACCCAAGATATGCCCATCCTTGAGGATGCGCTCTTCTAATAATTTCATAAGACCTCCTAAATTCTAAAAGCTAATCCATTTGCTTGTTTCAGATTTCTATCCAGTAAAACCTGATAGAAAAAGGACCTACTTAATCTCTAAGCAAGTCCCCAAAATAGGCATGGCAAAAAAGGCCATACCTCAAGCTGACTTACTTATTGTTAGGTGTTCCGGCACCTTGTAGAAACGTCGTGCCAATTCACGACATAAACAAGTAAAACGATATTCAATTTTAAATAGGCTTGTACCAATGTTTTTATTTTACACCAAAAAACTTTAGAAATCAAATATTTTGTTAGTGTTTTGATTTAAAAAACGAACAAAATGAAGAAAAATAGACAAATTTTCAATTGTAAGCTAACATTTGTACTCAATGAAAATCAAAGAGCAAAGTAGGAAGCTAGCCGCAGGCTGTACTTGAGTACGGTAAGGCGACGCTGACGTGGTTTGAATTTGATTTTCGAAGAGTATTAGAAGATTTTTTCATCATAAAAGACATATTATCAAGATTTTTCAAGACCTGACAATATGCCTCTTTCTAACTTTAAAGACTTTTTCCCAATCTTTATTGTTCTACTCGCTAAATCTTAAAAAATAGCCATCTGGATCCAAAACTGCAAATTCATGGGGATATATAAAGCTATCTCCTACTCGAAATTCTCTTTTTGTCAGGGGACGATGGATAGGATAGTCAGCTTCCAGCAGTTTTTGGTGGAGCTGAGGAACATCTGCAATGCCAAAGGAAATATTGACACCGCGCCCGAAAGGATAGGTTAGTTGGGCTAATTCTTCTGTGCTACCTTCTTCTAGCATAAGTTGGCAGTCTTCAAGCGAGAGGAAGAGAAATTTCTCCTCTGGACGCTCGTATTCGACAGAGAATCCTAGCAGGTCGCAGTAGAAGTGGCGCGACTGTTCGAGGTCAGATACCACAAATTCGGGAATGACAGGCTGATAGTCCATCGCATTCCTCCTTAAAGTTCAATTTCCATGACAATGGGTGTGTGGTCTTGGCGAGCTCCTGAGTCGATCATATCAGACTTAGTCACCTTGTCAGCGATGCGGTTACTTGTGAGCCAGTAGTCGATTCTCCAGCCTGTATTGTTGATTTTAGAAGTCTTGCTGCGCTGTGCCCACCAAGTGTAGCGTTCTGGAACATCGCCGTGAATGTGGCGGAAGGTGTCGGTAAATCCAGTTGCCAAGAGGTTGGTAAATCCAGCACGTTCCTCGTCGGTAAATCCTGGTGAACGACGGTTGCTGGCAGGATTTGCAAGGTCGATTTCATTGTGGGCTACATTGTAGTCACCAGTCGCAAGGACTGGTTTTTCTTTGTCTAGTTGAGCCAAGTATTCAGCATATTTGACATCCCAGACTTGGCGTTCTTCCAAGCGTTTGAGGCCATCGCCAGCGTTTGGTGTATAAACTTGGGTTACGAAAAATTCATCAAATTCTAGCGTGATGATACGGCCTTCCAAGTCCATGGTAGAAGGGGCACCGATTTCTGGGAAAGTGACAGTGGGTGTGAGTTCTTTCTTATAAAGGAACATGGTTCCAGCATAGCCTTTACGGGCAGGCTCTTGGGAAGAGCGCCACGTGTTTTCGTAGCCTGGGAAGAGTTCTTCTAAAATTTCCAAGTGTTTCTTTGTAGGCCCTTTGGCAGAAAGCTTGGTTTCTTGGATAGCGATGATATCAGCATTTTCGGCGACCAAGGTTTGTAGTACTTCTTGGGACAATTTGGCACGAGCTGAGTCACTAGTTAGGGCAGCATTGAGGGAATCAATATTCCATGAGATGAGTTTCATAAAGTTACCTTTTTCATTCAGATTATAGATTTTATTATACCAAAAAAAGGTCCATTTCCCCAACGTATGGCTTGAAAATTACTCTTTAGACTTTATCCTGAGAAAATAAAAATTCCCTAAACTATTTAGAAAAAAATCTAAATAGTTATTGTATTTAGAATGGAAAGGTGTATAATGTTATTTAGAAAAACATCTAAATAGAAAGTGACGTTACATATATGTCAAATAAGAGAACAATCCTTCTTTTTGTGGTCTTGGCTTATACCCTTGCTTGGATAATATGGTTGGCACTATGGCTAAGTGGTGTTGGTCTAAATTCTCCATGGAGTCAACTTGCTAGTATTGTAGCCATGTGGATGCCTGCACTTGCAGTCTTTATTTTAGGGAAAATCACGAATCAACCTAGTGGAATCAAATCTAAATTAGTTGTGAATCTCAAGAGCAACTGGCGCTTTTACTTACTAGCTATCTGGTTACCAGCTGTCATCAGTTTTTTAGGAGCGGGACTTTATTTTCTTGTATTCCCTAGCAATTTCAGCCTTGGTTTTGAATCTATTCAAGCCATCTTACAAGAAAAAGGTGTCTCTCAATCAACCGTTCCCTTATCTTTCTTGGCCTTGATTCAAATCCTAGCTAGTTTGACCTACGCTCCTTTTCTTAATAGTTTCTTTGCATTGGGAGAGGAAATTGGTTGGCGTGGCTATCTTTACCCAGCTCTAAGAGAACGCTTTTCACTAGTCCAGACTCATGTCTTGCTTGGTCTCATTTGGAGTATTTGGCATCTACCAATCAATTTGCAAGGCTATAATTATGGACTATCTTATTTTGCTTATCCCGTTTTGGGAGTTGTTGCTATGTTTCTATTTTGTTTTAGCCTAGGAATATTGTTGAGCTGGTTGTTGGAAAAGACAGGTTCTATCTGGGCTTCTGCCCTATTTCATGGGGCAATCAATGCAACTGCAGGTATTGGGTTACTCTTTCAATTACCAGGAGAAAAAGTTTCAAGCCTCTTGATTTTAGGCCCATCACCGACAGGAATACTATCAGTTCTACCTTGCTTAGTCCTAGCCCTACTAATATTACAAAGGGAAAGGAGCCATTATGAGTTTTGCAAATAGTTTTAAAGCCTTTTCTCATCCAGTTAGGAGAGAGATTTTAAATTTACTCAAAGCAGGTAGATTATCTGCAGGAGAAATTGCCAGTCAATTCGAGTTGACAAGTGCAACGATTTCACATCATCTCACGATTTTGAAAGCAGCGGATTTGATTCATGAAATGAAAGAAAAAAACTTTATTTATTATGAGTTAAATACATCGGTTTTAGAGGATATAATGGTTTGGTTAGCAGATCTGAAAGGAGATCATTTTGATGAAGATAAAAATCAATAAGAAATTGGTATTATTTACGAGCATTCTCATCCTACTACCTTCCCTTGTAGGTTGTGTTTTCTGGAATCAATTACCAGAGGAGATACCCACTCATTTTAATCTACTGGGTCAAGCAGATGGCTACAATCATAAAATGTTTGCTATCTTTGGATTACCGACTCTCATGCTTTTGATGCATTGGTTGCTTCTATTTTTAATGATTAAGGATCCTAAATCTAGCAATATCAGTTCAAAAATACAAGTTTTGATTTACTGGATTATTCCTTTTGTATCTTGTCTATTAATGATTTCTATCTTCGGAGAATATTTGGGTTATTCCATGATGAGTGGGCTACTAGCTCAGATTTTTATGGGAGTCGTGATGATCGTAATTGGAAATTATCTACCAAAAACACACCGAAATTATATAATCGGTATTCGACTACCGTGGACCTTGGAGAATGATGAAAACTGGAGAAAAACGCATCGTCTAGCTGGAAAAATTTGGGTATTAGGAGGATTGTTATTGTTTCTAAATTCCTTTGTTCAACTATATGTTTACTGGGTGTTTTTCTTGACACTTCTACTTGTGGTGTTGATGCCTGGTGTTTATTCATATCAATTATCAAAATCAGAATCTTGAAATAGCTACTGGAGTCATTAGTTTGAGAAGTTGGTCTGATATGTCCATTTCCCCAACGTATGGCTTGAAAAATCACTCTCTTTCGTTTATAATTAAGAATGATTTTATGAAAGGGAGTGAAAATAAATGAAATTTTACTCATATGACTATGTACTTAGCCAAATCAGTCAGCAAAATGGAATGATGATTGGCTTTGGGATTGTGCTCCTAGCTATCACAGGATTTTTTGCTTTTAAAGCCTATCGAGATAAAAAGGGGACTAAGTTTCGGGAATTGGTCATGATTTTGGCCTTGACCTTGGTGGCCATGCTTTTGGTGACAATCTCAAAATACCAGACCAATCAAGCCTCTAACAACCAATTTCAAACTTCACTTCATTTCATAGAGGTTGTTTCCAAAGACTTGGGAGTGGATAAATCAGAAGTTTATGTCAATACTTCTGCAGCCACTGATGGAGCACTTATCAAGGTAGGTTCAAATTTCTATCGTGCCATGAACGGGAGCCAACCAGACAAGTATCTTTTAGAGAAATTAGAATTGCATCAAACAGACGCTATTGAATTGGTGGAGGTAAACAAATGACACTCAATTATATGGAAATTTTAATCAAACTGGCCTTGGGTCTTTTCTCGCTTGTTTTTGTTATCAATGTGACAGGAAAGGGAAATCTGGCGCCTAACTCTGCGACAGACCAAATTCAGAACTATGTTCTCGGTGGTATTATCGGTGGGGTGATTTACAATAGTTCTATTAGCATTCTCCAGTACGCAGTGATTTTGATGATGTGGACGATTTTGGTTTTGACCCTCAAGTGGCTTAGTAACAATGTTCATTTTGTCAAACGCTTGATTGATGGTAAGCCAACTCTCCTCATCAAAAATGGTCAGATTGACCCAGAAGCCTGTCGTTCAGTTGGTTTGTCTGCAGCGGAAGTAGCCCTCAAGCTTCGTAGCCAAGGGATTTTCCAGATGAAGCAGGTCAAACGCGCTGTGCAGGAGCAAAATGGCCAACTCATCGTGGTCCAAATGGGAGATGAAAATCCTAAGTATCCAGTTGTGACTGACGGTGTGATACAAGTCGATGTTTTGGAGTCGATTGGTCGTAACGAAGAGTGGTTGCTTGATAACCTCAGCAAGCAAGGGCATGACAATGTAGCCAATATCTTTATCGCTGAGTATGACAAGGGTGCGGTCACAGTCGTAACCTATGAATAAGAAAAACCTGGGGTCTTGGCCTCAGGTTTCTATTTGCAATCAGAAAGGGATGTTATGTCCATTATTCAAAAACTTTGGTGGTTTTTCAAGTTAGAAAAACGCCGTTATTTAGTCGGGATTGTGGCTCTGGTCTTGGTTTCCGTCCTCAACCTCATTCCCCCAATGGTTATGGGGAGGGTCATTGATGCCATCACATCGGGGCAATTAACCCAGCAGGACCTCCTTCTTGCCCTATTTTACTTGCTTCTTTCAGCCTTTGGGATGTACTATCTGCGCTATGTTTGGCGTATGTATATCCTTGGGACTTCCTACCGTTTGGGACAGATTATGCGCTCTCGCTTATTTGAACATTTCACAAAAATGTCTCCAGCTTTTTATCAAACCTACCGGACGGGGGACCTGATGGCACACGCAACCAATGATATCAATGCCCTAACGCGTCTGGCAGGGGGTGGTGTTATGTCTGCCGTGGATGCCTCTATCACGGCTTTAGTGACCTTGATGACCATGCTCTTTAGCATTCCATGGCAAATGACCTTGGTTGCCATTCTACCCCTGCCTTTCATGGCTTATGCGACCAGTCGTCTAGGGAGAAAGACCCACAAGGCTTTTGGCGAATCACAGGCTGCCTTTTCTGAACTCAATAACAAGGTGCAGGAGTCTGTATCAGGTATCAAAGTGACCAAGTCTTTCGGTTACCAGGCGGACGAGCTCAAGTCCTTTCAGACAGTCAATGAATTGACCTTCCAAAAGAACCTGCAAACCATGAAATACGATAGTCTCTTTGACCCTATGGTTCTCTTATTTGTTGGTTCCTCCTATGTTTTAACGCTCTTGGTAGGCTCCTTGATGGTTCAGAAAGGGCAAATTACGGTTGGTAATCTGGTCACTTTTATCAGTTATTTGGATATGCTGGTTTGGCCTCTTATGGCCATCGGCTTCCTCTTTAATATTACTCAGCGAGGGAAAGTTTCCTACCAGCGGATTGAGGAACTTTTGTCTCAGGAATCACCTGTACAAGACCCTGAGTTTCCTCTAGACAGTATTGAAAATGGGCGCTTGCAGTATGCCATTGATAGTTTTGCATTTGAAAATGAGGAAACACTGACAAATGTTCACTTTAGTTTGGAAAAAGGGCAAACATTGGGATTAGTTGGTCAGACAGGCTCTGGGAAAACGTCCTTGATTAAACTCCTCTTGCGTGAATACGATGTGGATAAGGGAGCCATTTATCTAAACGGTCACGATATTCGTGACTACCGTTTGACAGACCTTCGTAGTCTCATGGGCTACGTCCCTCAGGACCAGTTCCTCTTTGCGACTTCGATCTTAGACAATATCCGTTTTGGGAATCCTGATTTAACACTTTCAGCGGTCGAGGAAGCGACTAAGCTAGCCCAAGTTTACCAAGATATTGTAGCCATGCCTCAGGGATTTGATACGCTGATTGGTGAAAAAGGAGTCAGTCTTTCTGGAGGTCAAAAGCAGCGTCTGGCCATGAGTCGGGCTATGATTTTAGACCCTGATATCTTGATTTTGGATGATTCTTTGTCAGCTGTGGATGCCAAGACAGAGTATGCGATTGTCGATAATCTTAAGGAAACGCGTCAGGACAAGACAACCATTATCACAGCCCATCGCCTCAGTGCAGTTGTCCATGCAGATTTGATTTTGGTTCTGCAAAATGGTCAAATTATCGAACGAGGCAGGCACGAAGACTTACTAGCTATGGATGGCTGGTATGCCCAAACCTACCAGTCTCAGCAGCTGGAAATGAAAGGAGAAGAAGATGCAGAATAAGAAAGAACAATGGACTGTATTGAAGCGCTTGATGTCTTATCTCAAGCCTTATGGACTCCTGACCTTTTTGGCACTCAGTTTTCTACTAGCGACGACAGTCATCAAAAGTGTCATTCCCCTTGTGGCTTCCCACTTTATAGACCAGTATCTCAGCAATCTCAACCAACTCGCTGTGACCGTTTTGTTGGCCTACTATGGCCTTTATATCCTACAAACGCTGGTCCAGTATGTCGGCAATCTTCTCTTTGCGCGGGTATCCTACAGCATCGTTAGAGATATTCGTCGAGATGCCTTTGCCAATATGGAGAAACTAGGCATGTCTTATTTTGATAAGACGCCAGCAGGCTCTATCGTCTCTCGTTTGACCAATGATACTGAGACCATCAGCGATATGTTTTCAGGGATTTTATCTAGCTTTATCTCAGCAGTTTTCATCTTTCTGACAACCCTTTATACCATGTTGGTGCTGGATTTTCGTTTGACAGCATTAGTCTTGCTCTTTCTCCCCTTGATTTTCCTTTTGGTCAATCTCTATCGGAAAAAATCAGTGAAAATCATTGAGAAAACCAGGAGTCTCTTGTCAGATATCAATAGTAAGCTGGCTGAAAACATCGAGGGAATCAGAATAATCCAGGCCTTTAATCAAGAGAAGCGCCTACAGTCAGAGTTTGATGAAATCAACCAAGAACACTTGGTCTTTGCCAACCGTTCTGTAGCCTTGGATGCCCTCTTTTTGCGCCCTGCCATGAGTTTGCTGAAACTTTTAGGTTATGCTGTCTTGATGGCCTATTTTGGCTATCGTGGACTTTATCTGGGAATAACGGCCGGGACCATGTATGCCTTTATCCAGTACATCAACCGCCTCTTTGATCCCTTGATTGAGGTGACGCAAAACTTTTCAACCCTTCAAACGTCCATGATTTCTGCAGGCCGTGTCTTTGCCTTAATCGATGAGAGGACCTATGAGCCTCATCAAAAAGATGGGCAAGCCAAAGTCCAAGAGGGCAATATCCGTTTTGAACATGTGTGCTTCTCATATGATGGCAAACATCCGATTCTGGATGACATTTCTTTCTCCGTTAATAAGGGTGAAACCATTGCCTTTGTGGGGCATACAGGTTCAGGGAAATCTTCGATTATCAATGTCCTCATGCGTTTTTATGAATTTCAGTCAGGCCGAGTTCTCTTGGATGGTGTGGATATTAGGGACTACAGTCAGGAAGAGCTGAGAAAGAACATCGGTCTGGTCTTGCAGGATCCCTTCCTCTATCATGGGACCATTAAGTCCAATATCGCCATGTACCAAGAAATCAGTGATGAGCAGGTAAAGGACGCAGCTAGCTTCGTGGATGCAGATTCCTTTATTCAAGAACTTCCTCAGGGATATGACGCCCCTGTTTCTGAGCGTGGCTCCAGTTTTTCAACAGGTCAGCGTCAGCTTCTTGCCTTTGCTAGAACAGTCGCCAGTCAGCCTAAAATTCTGATTTTGGATGAAGCGACAGCCAATATTGACTCTGAAACAGAAAGTTTGGTTCAAGCTTCACTGGCTAAGATGAGACAGGGACGAACAACCATTGCCATCGCCCATCGTCTTTCGACCATACAAGATGCCAACTGTATCTATGTTTTGGACAAGGGGCGCATTATCGAGAGCGGATCCCATGAGGAACTTTTGGCCTTGGGAGGAACCTATCACAAGATGTATAGCTTGCAGGCAGGGGCCATGGCCTAATACTCTTTGATTTTCATTGAGTGTAAGAAGGAAATCCTTCAAATTGCAGATTTCTTTCACCGCCTTTTCCATTTTGTGGTATAATGAAAAATGTTGACAAATAGTACAATAAAAACAAAGGAGAAACAGCATGCTGAAATGGGAAGACTTGCCCGTGGAAATGAAATCAAGCGAGGTTGAGTCTTACTACCAGCTTGTTTCTAAAAGGAAGGGTTCGCTGATTTTCAAGCGTTGTTTGGACTGGGTTCTAGCCTTGGTCTTACTGGTTCTGGCCTCTCCCATCTTTCTCATCTTGAGCATTTGGATCAAGTTGGATAGCAAGGGGCCAGTGATTTACAAACAAGAGCGCGTGACCCAGTACAATCGACCTTTCAAGATTTGGAAGTTCCGTACCATGGTGACGAATGCAGACAAAAAAGGAAGTTTGGTGACTTCTGCTAACGATAGCCGCATTACCAAGGTTGGCAATTTCATCCGCCGTGTGCGTTTGGACGAACTGCCTCAGTTGGTCAATGTCCTTAAAGGCGAAATGTCCTTTGTTGGTACACGACCTGAAGTGCCACGCTACACAGAGCAGTATAGCCCTGAAATGATGGCGACCTTGCTTTTGCCAGCAGGGATTACCTCTCCAGCCAGCATCAACTACAAGGATGAGGACACTATCATCAGTCAAATGACCGAAAAAGGCCTGTCAGTTGACCAAGCCTATGTCGAACACGTCCTTCCTGAAAAGATGCGCTATAACCTCGATTATCTCCGAGAATTTAGTTTCCTTGGAGACATCAAAATCATGTTTCAAACCGTGTTTGAAGTGCTAAAATAAAGTAGCCATGAGAAAATGAGTACAGATAAAAGGAGCAAATCAATGCCAAATTACAATATTCCATTTTCACCTCCCGATATTACAGAAGCAGAAATTGCTGAAGTAGCGGATACCCTTCGTTCTGGTTGGATTACAACAGGTCCTAAGACAAAAGAACTAGAGCGTCGCTTGTCTCAATATACACAGACGCCTAAGACTGTCTGTCTTAACTCTGCAACTGCCGCTCTTGAGTTGATTTTACGTGTGCTTGAAGTGGGACCTGGTGATGAGGTTATCGTTCCAGCCATGACCTATACAGCTTCATGTAGTGTCATCACTCACGTAGGAGCGACCCCTGTCATGGTGGATATTCAAGCAGATACGTTTGAAATGGACTATGACCTGCTTGAGCAAGCTATCACTGAGAAAACTAAGGTGATCATCCCAGTAGAGCTCGCAGGGATTGTTTGCGACTACGACCGTTTGTTCCAAGTAGTGGAAAAGAAACGTGACTTGTTTGTAGCTTCTAGCAAGTGGCAAAAAGCCTTTAACCGTATTGTGATTGTTTCTGATAGTGCCCATGCTTTGGGATCAACTTATAAAGGACAACCTGCTGGTTCTATCGCTGATTTTACTTCTTTCTCATTCCATGCTGTTAAGAACTTTACAACAGCTGAGGGAGGAAGTGCGACTTGGAAGGCCAATCCAGCGATTGATGACGAAGAGATGTACAAGGAATTTCAAATCCTTTCCCTTCACGGGCAAACTAAGGATGCTCTTGCCAAGATGCAACTGGGCTCATGGGAATACGATATCGTCACACCAGCCTACAAGTGCAATATGACCGATATCATGGCTTCTCTTGGTTTGGTACAATTGGACCGTTACCCTGGTTTGCTAGAACGTCGTAAGGACATCGTGGACCGTTATGATCGTGGTTTTGTAGATTCTCGCATCCATCCTTTGGCACACAAGACTGATACTGTCGAATCTTCACGCCATCTCTACATCACCCATGTAGAAGGAGCAAGTTTAGAAGAGCGCAACCTCATCATCCAAGAATTAGCTAAAGCAGGAATTGCAAGTAACGTCCACTACAAACCGCTTCCGCTCTTGACAGCCTATAAGAATCTTGGCTTTGATATGACGAACTATCCTAAGGCTTATGCCTTCTTTGAAAATGAAATTACGCTCCCTCTTCACACTAAATTAAGCGATGAAGAAGTGGACTATATCATTGAGACTTTCAAAACAGTTTCTGAAAAAGTGCTAACTTTATCAAAAAAATGACAAACTACAGTCAAGTGAAAAGTGTTCCTGTCCCTAAAAAGTCTAATTGAGTGTAAAAACTGTTGTTTTCAATTGAAAATAGTTTACACTTGTGGCTGAAGCCCCTTTCTCCTCAGAGAGAATTTTTATAGGATTTTCCTTTCTTGTAGAAGTCCCGTGGTTTGAAATGAGATGTGAGCAATTTGGTGTAGCATTTAGAATTTTTATTAGGCATCATTTAGAAAATGTAGTGTCTTGTTCTAGTTTTCAATTCACCCTATTTTTTGAAAGACGCGAGTTTCCACGAATGAGGTTGTGGAAACTCGCGTCTTTCTTTTTTGTTTTCAGAATATTGTTCAAAGTTTTGAGACTATTTTTCATGTTCTAGTCATTCTTTTGAAATAATCTATAAAACACGTGTCTGCAATGATTTATATGTCCTATTCCAGTATTTTAGAAGAACTGCGTCTATTTTTATAGAGCTTGAATCTAGCTTTTATAGAAAATCTATTTAAGAAATATATTGTATTGTTTTGATTTCAATCCGCTATATGAACGATATTCATGTAAATATACCTGGCGAATGCTTGCATGACAAGATATTTGTTCTTGTATTTATAAATTAGTATTTTACGAGATGTCAACATGCTTTAAATACAGTGAATAGGATATTTTTATGTTCAAGCTAAGAAAGATAGTAATCACTTTTGAATGGAAGGTTAAAGAATTATTAGAAGTATGGTTAGATATATAAATGGTCACGCTTTCACAATTTTGATATTTTATTGTGTTATTCCTTGACAATTTTGATTTAAAAATATATTATAAAGAAAATGACAGCGGTGTCATTTTCTGGTATGGAATTTATATGAATATTAAATTAGGACATAATATTTTTAATTGGAGGCTAATATGAAATCTTTTCAACAAAATGAGGTTTTCTCTATTCGTAAGTCTAAGGTGGGAGTTTGCTCAGTTCTCTTAGCGGTTTTATTTATTGGAACACAAAGTGTTTTAGCTAATGAAGTAGTTGGTGAAACTTCTTCGTCTAAAGATAATATGCAAATGAACTCTTTGTTGAGTAGCACATCTACATCATTATCTGCGGAACCCCATTCTGATACTCTCAGTCTTGATAACAATTCAAGTTTAAGTACTGATAATAATGGAGGAGTGAGTATTAATCAAAATAAACCTGATATAACAAATGATACTATGATGGGTAACATCTCTGGGATGGAAGTGAATACTATTTTAAGTACTAATCTGAACGAAGACGTAGCTTTGAATGTTAAAGATTATGGAGCAATAGGTGACGGAGTTAATGATGATCGACAAGCAATTCAAGATGCAATAGATGCTGCAGCTAAAGGACTAGGTGGAGGAAATGTATATTTTCCTGCAGGAACTTATTTAGTTAAAGAAATTGTTTTTTTAAAAAATCATACACACTTAGAATTGAATGAGAAAGCTACAATTTTAAATGGTATCAATATTAAGAATCATCCTTCTATTGTTTTTATGACTGGCTTATTTACAGATGATGGTGCGCAGGTAGAATGGGCTCCAACAGAAGATATCAGTTATTCTGGTGGTACGATTGATATGAACGGTGCTTTGAATGAAGAGGGAACTAAAGCAAAAAATCTACCACTTATAAATTCTTCAGGTGCCTTTGCTATTGGAAATTCAACTAATGTAACTATAAAAAATGTAACATTTAAGGACAGTTATCAAGGGCATGCTATTCAAATTGCAGGTTCGAAAAATGTATTAGTTGATAATTCTCGTTTTCTTGGGCAAGCCTTACCCAAAACGATGAAGGATGGGCAAATCATAAGTAAGGAGAGCATTCAGATTGAACCATTAACTAGAAAAGGTTTTCCTTATGCCTTGAATGATGATGGGAAAAAATCTGAAAATGTGACTATTCAAAATTCCTATTTTGGCAAAAGTGATAAATCTGGGGAATTAGTAACAGCAATTGGCACACACTATCAAACATTGTCGACACAGAACCCCTCTAATATTAAAATTTTAAATAATCATTTTGATAACATGATGTATGCAGGTGTACGTTTTACTGGATTCACTGATGTATTAATCAAAGGAAATCGCTTTGATAAGAAAGTTAAAGGAGAGAGTGTACATTATCGAGAAAGCGGAGCAGCTTTAGTAAATGCTTATAGCTATAAAAACACTAAAGACCTATTAGATTTAAATAAACAGGTGGTTATCGCCGAAAATATATTTAATATTGCCGATCCTAAAACAAAAGCGATACGAGTTGCAAAAGATAGTGCAGAATATTTAGGAAAAGTATCAGATATTACTGTAACAAAAAATGTAATTAATAATAATTCTAAGGAAACAGAACAACCAAATATTGAATTATTACGAGTTAGTGATAATTTAGTAGTCTCAGAGAATAGTATATTCGGTGGTAAAGAAGGAATTGTTATTGAGGATTCAAAGGGTAAAATAACCGTTTTAAATAACCAATTTTATAATTTATCCGGTAAGTATATATCATTCATCAAATCTAATGCAAATGAGAAAGAACCTGTTATACGTGATAGCGATGGTAATTTCAATATTGTAACGGAGAATGGGCTTTACAAAATTGTAACAAATAATTTAAGTGATAAAAACGAAAAAGAAAAAAACAAAGAGGAAAAACAATCTAATTCAAATAATGTAATTGATAGTAACCAGAAGAACGGAGAGTTTAACTCAAGTAAAGATAATAGACAAATGAATGACAAGATCGACAATAAACAAGATAATAAGACAGAAGAAGTAAACTATAAAATAGTTGGAGATGGCAGAGAAACTGAAAATCATATTAATAAATCTAAAGAAATAGTAGATGTAAAACAAAAATTACCAAAGACTGGTTCGAACAAGATTATGGAACTATTCTTAACAGTGACAGGAATTGGTTTACTTTTGACACTAAAAGGGTTGAAGTATTATGGTAAAGATAAATAAAATTTGTTCGATACAAGGAAGTTCTGTAGAAAATGAGGATACTGTAGGTTCACAAAATCAGTATTTTTGGATTATCGATGGAGCTACAGATTTATATAATTCTAAAGAGGAGATAGGTTATTCAGTCTCAGAAGTTGTACATATTTTATCAGAAAGTTTGTCGGTTAATTGTAAAGAATCAAAAACTCTTAAACAAATATTTGAAACTGCTTTACTAGAGGTTAAAGATGAAATCGGTTTAAACTCATATGAATTAACAGAGTATTATCGCTTACCAACATTTGCTTTTATATTTGCTAAACTTTCAGAAAAAAAGTTGGAGTATATGATGCTAGGTGACTGCGTCATGTTAGTAAACGAAATGGAAATAACTGATCATAGAGTAGATAACTTATTTGAAAAAGGAAAAAATGAGATAAAAGATTCAATTGGTACAAATAGTGCTTTAAATAAAAAAATTATTTTACAAAAAATCAGAAAATTATCTAATCAACCGAGTGGGTACTGGATAGGTTCGTTGGATGAGAGATTTTTAGACCATGCTATTATTAATCAAATAGATGTTACTAGTGAACAAATTGTTTTAATGAGCGATGGCTTTTATGAATTCTATCAAAATAATCAAAATAAAACTTTTGAAGAGTTAATTAAGATGAGATTTAATTCTTCTGCTATTGATCCAATCTATGGAAAGAAAGATGATGCAAGTATTCTAGTTATTGATGTTTGATATATTGTTTAAAATATTAATTGTTACTATTGAACTTTGTTAAGAAGAGGTACCTAAATGTTAAGGTTATATTTAGAAAATGAAATTATAGAATTATCAAATAATTTAGAGACCATTTGGGTATCTGTGCTTGATAAATACGAGAAGTTATTTGAATATTTATCAAATGAAGAACGAATAGAATTGATTAAAGAAGATTTAATCATAAATGAGTCAGTTCTAAATGTTGATAAAAAAGGATATGAGTTAATTTGTTTACAACATCCCGTTTCATATGACTTAAGAAGAATTATTAGTGTAATAAAAATATCAACTGACATTGAACGTATTGGGGATAGAATTGTTGAAATTTTAAAAAATCTACAGATTATTCAAAATAATGAAATTTTGAAGAAAATTATTTCAGAAATAAAAATACTTCATGAAGTTATCGGACTGCATATGAATAGGGCTATATCTTGTTATAGAGAGGAACAATTTGGATGTTTAGATATGGTTGTTATACAAAAACAGAATGAGATAGAAGAGCTTAGTATAAATATTGAAAAGAAAATAATGAATTACATATTTGAAGATGATGGGAATGTTTCTGAAGTAATTGGTGCTTTGGATATTATTCATCACCTTGATAAAATTGCTCATACTACGCAAGCAATTTATAAATGGATAATGTATAGAAAATATGGGAACATAAATTAGAAAGAAAAATATATGAAAACAATTATTGATAATTTTGTTGATAGAGTAATTGAATACGGAATGTATAATGAAATTGACAAAATATATGTGAAAAATAGAGTACTAGCGTTAATAGGTGAGGAGGGGACTGATCGCATTTCCGATGAGAATGACCTGAAACAAATAAAAGATTACTTAGTGGAAATCGCCTTAAAAAACGGTAAAATTAAAGATTTAATCGAGGAAAAGGAATGTTTAGGAGCAGAGTTAATGAATTTCATAGTTCCTTTACCTAGTCGATTAAATGATATTTTTTGGAGTTCATATGATATATCACCTCAAGAAGCAGTTGAAGAGTTTTATAAGTTAAGTAAAGATAGTGATTATATTAAAACTTCTGCTATTGCTAAGAATATTGAGTTTCGAGCATCAACTAAATACGGAGAGCTAGAGATTACGATAAATTTGTCAAAACCCGAAAAAGATCCAAAAACAATTGCTGCTGAAAAATTAGTAAAAGCCACTAATTATCCCAAATGTTTACTATGTATGGAAAATGAAGGATATCAGGGGCGAATAAATTATCCAGCACGTTCGAATCATAGAATTATTCGATTGAAACTTGGTGACGAAGTATGGGGATTCCAGTATTCTCCCTACTTATACTTTAATGAGCATGCGATATTTTTAAATAGTCAACATGTACCAATGGCTATTACCTCTAAAACATTTGAACAATTATTGGAGATTGTTGATATTTTGCCAGGATATTTTGCTGGTTCAAATTCTGATCTTCCTATCTCAGGAGGCTCCATTCTTAGTCATAACCACTACCAGGGAGGGAAACATATTTTCCCAATGGAAAAAGCAAAATTTGAGAGTGAATTTCGTTTTAAAGACTTTGAGGATGTTAATGCTGGTATTGTAAAATGGCCAATGTCAGTAATTAGGTTACAAAGTGAAAATAAAAATCGCTTGTTAGATTTAGCTACTAAAATTCTAAACAAGTGGAGAGAATATTCAGATTTAGAAGTAGACATCATTGCTATGACTGAAGATGTCCCACACCATACGGTGACTCCTATTGCTCGTAAAGTGGACGGAAGATATGAATTAGATATTGTTCTAAGAGATAATCATACTACTGAACAATACCCAGATGGTGTTTTCCATCCTCATCAAGATGTACAACATATTAAAAAGGAAAATATTGGGTTAATCGAAGTGATGGGACTTGCGATTTTACCACCTCGTTTGAAAACAGAGTTAGAAGAAGTTGAGAAATATCTTTTAGGAAAAGATAACGCAATTGCTGATTATCATTTAGAATGGGCCGTTCAATTGAAAGAAAAATATCCTGGACTTAAAGAGGAAGAGGTTCATAGCGTAGTTCAACATGAAGTAGGGCAAGTATTTGCGAGAGTTCTCGAAGATGCAGGTGTTTATAAGAATACTCAAACCGGACAAGAAGCATTTATGAGATTTGTTAAATCGGTTGGAATTAATTAGGAGGAAGTAAAAATGGCAATATTGGTAACAGGCGGAGCTGGTTATATTGGTAGCCATACCGTAGTAGAATTACTAAATTTAGGTAAGGAAGTCGTTATTGTCGACAACCTTTCAAACTCAAGCATTTTAGTATTAGATCGTATTGAAGCAATTACAGGGCAACGTCCTGCGTTTTACGAATTAGATGTTTGTGATAAACAAGGATTGAGAAAAGTTTTTGAACAAGAATCTATTGAGGCTGCAATTCATTTTGCAGGATACAAAGCTGTCGGCGAATCCGTGCAAAAGCCTGTAATGTATTACGAAAATAATATTATGAGCACATTAGCTCTTGTTGAAGTGATGTCAGAGTTTAATGTTAAAAAGATTGTATTTTCATCGAGTGCGACTGTATACGGCGTTCACAATCAGTCTCCCCTTATTGAGACGATGCCGACAAGTGCAACGAATCCGTATGGGTACACAAAAGTGATGCTTGAACAAATTTTAAAAGATGTTCATGTAGCAGATTCAGAGTGGAGTATTGCGTTGCTTCGTTATTTCAATCCGATTGGTGCTCATGAGTCGGGGTTGATTGGAGAAGATCCATCAGGCATTCCTAACAACTTAATGCCTTTTATTGCACAAGTAGCGGTAGGTAAGCGACCAGAGCTAAGTGTTTTTGGAGATGATTATGATACGGTAGATGGTACTGGTGTTCGCGATTATATCCATGTAGTGGATTTAGCGATAGGGCATATAAAAGCTTTAGAAAAAGTATCTGAAAAAACAGATGTTTATATTTATAACCTTGGTTCAGGAGAAGGCACAAGTGTATTACAACTTGTAAATACATTTGAAAGTGTTAATAAGGTTCCAATTCCGTATAAAATTGTACCAAGACGATCAGGAGACGTTGCGACTTGTTATGCAAATGCAGACAAAGCATATAAGGAATTAAATTGGAGGACAACAAAATCGATTGAAGACATGTGTAGAGATACATGGAATTGGCAATCAAAAAATCCCAATGGCTATAATTGATGATACTGTCTATATGAGTGCTGTATTTTGGAAAAATTACTTAACCTTTTAATGAAATGCATATTTAATGAAAGATAAATTTTTTTAAAAAAATGTTTGAAAGCGCTTGACAAAGTAAACGGTTTCATTGTATAATGTAAACATAATGACACCGATGTCAAATATAAAAAAGAAGGTCTTTATATGAAAAACTTAACAAAAATTAAGTTCAAAGAGAATGGGGAATTCAATCATTTCCCTGGAAATACAGTTGTAGCAAATCTTTATACTAAACAAGATTTGATGGAAGTTGTTGATATTATTCAATCACGTTATAGAGAATTACCATTTATCGATAAGTTTACTTTAACTCCAAGGAATTCTATTCACATGACTGTAATTGAATTGTTGTGCCATGAAAATCGTGAAACGGAGTTTTGGAGCAGTAATCTTCCTCTAGATACACCTTTACAGGAAATACATGATTACTTTGCTAAACAACTTGACATTTTTCCATTGTTGGACGAAGAAATTCATATGCGTGTAACTGAAATGGGGAAACAAAACATACTAGTTGAACCTGCAGATGAAGCTTCTGCAAAGAGATTAGAAGAAATTCGTACTTATGTCTCAGAAAAAGCAGGTGTTCGTTTCCCAAATCATGATAGATATCAATTCCATATTTCAATTGGGTATCTTCGGATTCCTCTAACCGAAGAGGAGGAAGAAGAGTTTACTAAAGTCAGAGCAGAATTAACTGAAATTTTATTAGAGAAGATTCCAACTATTACTGTAAACCGTATTGACTATACTGTATTTGAAGATATGAGACAATTTGTTCCATATCATGAAAAATTTAAATAAAATAATAAAAAAGGAGAACTTATCATGAAAAAAATGAAAGTTTGGTCTACTGTACTTGCAACGGGAGTTGCTCTTACTACACTTGCTGCTTGCTCTGGAGGTTCAAATTCTACGACTGCTTCTTCATCTGAAGAAAAAGCTGATAAAAGTCAAGAACTAGTAATCTATTCGAACTCAGTCTCAAATGGTCGTGGTGATTGGTTAACTGCTAAAGCAAAAGAAGCTGGTTTTAATATCAAAATGGTTGATATCCCTGGCGCTCAATTAGCAGACCGTGTTATTGCTGAGAAGAATAATGCAGTTGCAGATATGGTATTTGGAATTGGTGCTGTTGATTCAAATAAAATTAGAGATCAAAAATTACTAGTACAGTACAAGCCTAAATGGTTAGATAAAATTGATCAATCTTTATCCGATAAAGATAATTATTATAATCCTGTGATTGTTCAACCATTAGTTTTAATTGGGGCGCCTGATGTAAAAGAAATGCCTAAAGATTGGACTGAATTAGGTAGTAAGTATAAAGGTAAGTATTCAATTTCTGGTCTTCAAGGTGGTACAGGACGTGCAATTCTAGCAAGTATCTTAGTTCGATACCTTGATGATAAAGGTGAATTAGGTGTTTCCGAAAAAGGTTGGGAAGTAGCAAAAGAATATTTGAAAAATGCATACACTCTTCAAAAGGGAGAAAGTTCAATTGTTAAGATGTTAGACAAAGAAGATCCAATACAATATGGAATGATGTGGGGTTCTGGTGCATTAGTTGGACAAAAAGAACAAAATGTTGTTTTCAAAGTTATGACTCCTGAGATCGGTGTACCATTTGTAACTGAACAAACTATGGTTTTAAGCACTAGTAAAAAACAAGCGTTAGCTAAAGAATTTATTGATTGGTTTGGTCAATCAGAAATTCAAGTAGAATATAGTAAGAACTTTGGATCTATTCCTGCAAATAAAGATGCCCTCAAAGATCTACCAGAAGATACTAAGAAATTTGTTGATCAAGTGAAACCACAAAATATTGACTGGGAAGCTGTTGGAAAGCATTTGGATGAATGGGTAGAAAAAGCTGAATTAGAATACGTACAATAAGAAATAAGAGTTAATTTTTATGTCCAAGTCTCTCTATTATTTCTAAATTTATGGAAGAAATAAAGAGAGGCTTTTGGTTTAGTAATAGAGGGAGTTAGTGAGATGATTAAATTTGATAATATTCAAATTAAATATGGTGATTTTGTTGCAATTGATAATCTGAATTTAGATATACATGAAGGGGAATTTTTTACATTTCTTGGGCCTTCAGGATGTGGTAAATCAACTACTTTGAGAGCATTGGTAGGTTTTCTAGATCCATCATCAGGAAGTATTGAAGTTAATGGAACAGATGTCACTCATTTGGAACCTGAAAAGCGTGGAATTGGTATTGTATTTCAATCTTATGCGCTATTTCCAACTATGACTGTTTTTGATAATATTGCATTTGGTTTAAAAGTTAAGAAGGTAGCTCCAGATGTTATTAAAGCTAAAGTATCAGCAGTAGCAGCAAAAATTAAGATCTCTGATCAACAGTTACAGCGTAATGTATCAGAATTATCTGGGGGTCAACAACAAAGGGTAGCATTGGCTCGTGCTCTGGTTCTTGAACCTAAAATTCTTTGTCTAGATGAACCATTGTCAAACCTTGACGCAAAATTACGTGTAGATTTGAGAAAAGAGTTGAAAAGACTTCAAAAAGAGTTAGGTATTACTACTTTATATGTTACTCATGATCAAGAGGAAGCCTTAACTTTATCTGATAGAATTGCAGTCTTTAACAATGGATACATCGAACAGGTCGGTACACCTGTAGAGATTTATCATAATTCTCAAACTGAATTTGTATGTGATTTTATTGGCGATATTAATGTTTTGACCGATGAAACAGTCCACGAAGTATTACTTAAAAATGCAAGCGTTTTCTTAGAAGATAAAAAAGGATACATTCGATTAGAGAAAGTTCGATTCAATCGTGAAACTGAACAAGATTTCATTCTAAAAGGAACAATTATTGATGTTGAGTTTTCTGGAGTTACAATTCACTATACAATAAAAGTTTCTGAAAGTCAGATTCTTAATGTAACAAGTATTGATAGTCAGGCTGCTATTAGATCTGTCGGAGAAAGTGTGGACTTATTTATCACACCATCAGACGTTCTGCAATTTTAAGGAGGTGCAGTATGCGTCATAAATTAAATTTAAAAGATTGGCTTATTCGTTTAGGGTTAATCTGGTTCCTAGTAACATTTATTATTTATCCAAACTTTGATCTAGTAGTGAATGTATTTGTAAAAGGAGGAGAATTTTCCCTTGAAGCTGTACATCGTGTTCTAAAATCTGAGAGGGCACTTCAGAGTATTATGAACAGTTTTAAGTTAGCATTTTCACTCATTATTACAGTTAATGTCGTAGGTATTCTTTGTGTTCTATTTACAGAGTACTTTGATATTAAAGGTGCTAAAATTTTAAAATTAGGCTATATGACCTCTTTAATTTATGGAGGAGTGGTTTTAGCGACTGGATATAAATTTGTCTATGGTCCTTATGGATTGATAACAAAATTTTTACAAAATGTTATCCCTTCTTTAGACCCTAACTGGTTTATTGGGTATGGTGCAGTCTTATTCATTATGACATTTTCAGGAACTGCTAATCATACATTGTTTTTAACAAATACAATTCGAAGCGTTGACTATCACACTATTGAGGCTGCACGAAATATGGGAGCAAAACCATTTACTGTTTTCCGAAAAGTAGTGTTACCAACCTTAATTCCAACTCTATTTGCACTTACTATTATGGTTTTTCTTAGTGGTTTGTCTGCAGTAGCAGCACCCATGATTGTTGGTGGTAAAGGATTTCAAACTATAAATCCAATGATTATTACATTTGCAGGGATGGGGAATTCTCGCGATTTAGCTGCCTTACTTGCAATTATTTTAGGTATTGCAACTACAATTTTGCTTACTATCATGAATAAGATAGAAAAAGGTGGAAATTATATTTCTATCTCTAAGACTAAAGCGCCTCTTAAAAAACAAAAAATTGCATCTAAGCCTTGGAATATCATTGCTCACATTGTAGCATATGGATTGTTCACAGTTTTCATGCTTCCACTAATTTTTATAGTATTATACTCATTTACAGATCCAGTTGCAATTCAAACAGGTAACTTAACATTATCAAACTTTACTTTAGAAAATTATCGCTTATTCTTTAGTAATAGTGCGGCATTCTCTCCATTCTTGGTCAGCTTTATTTATTCTATTATTGCTGCGACAACAGCAACAATTCTCGCAGTTGTATTTGCTCGTGTTGTCAGAAAACATAAATCTCGTTTTGATTTCTTATTTGAATATGGTGCTCTACTTCCTTGGTTACTACCAAGTACACTTTTAGCAGTAAGTTTATTATTTACTTTTAATCAGCCACAATTTCTTGTCTTGAATCAGATTTTGGTAGGTAGTTTGATAATTCTACTTATTGCATATATAGTTGTAAAAATCCCATTTTCTTATAGAATGGTACGTGCTATTTTATTTAGTGTTGATGATGAGATGGAAGATGCAGCAAGAAGTATGGGTGCTTCACCTTTTTATACTATGATGAAGGTTATCATTCCATTTATTCTACCGGTTGTTCTCTCTGTTATTGCTTTAAACTTTAACTCTTTATTAACTGACTTCGACTTATCTGTATTTCTTTACCATCCATTAGCTCAACCACTGGGTATAACTATTCGTTCAGCAGGTGATGAAACAGCAACTTCAAATGCTCAAGCACTTGTATTCGTTTATACTATTGTATTAATGATAATTTCTGGTTCTGTTTTATACTTTACTCAGAGACCAGTTAGTAGAAAAAGGAAATAATAATGCAAGCAACAAGCTTAGGACTATCATATATCGAAATTGTATTAAGAATTGTACTTTCATTAGTTATTGGTGGTGTAATTGGTTTAGAGAGAGGAAGTAAATCTCAACCAGCAGGTATTCGTACACATAGTATTGTTTGTCTGGCTGCATGTTTAATTATGATGACTAATGAGTATGTATCTTATAAATTTGGTACAGGAGATCCTACACGCTTAGGTGCGCAGGTTATATCAGGTGTTGGTTTTCTTGGGGCTGGAACAATACTTATTACAGATAAAAAGAAAATAACTGGTTTAACAACTGCAGCCGGAATATGGGCTTCAGCTGGAATTGGTCTAGCTATTGGTGT
Source organism: Streptococcus humanilactis (assembly GCF_019448275.1). GTDB lineage: Bacteria > Bacillota > Bacilli > Lactobacillales > Streptococcaceae > Streptococcus > Streptococcus humanilactis. The sequence continues at coordinate 44,785 of NZ_JAHXBZ010000002.1, forward strand.
TGGTTTTTATGAAGGAGCCATACTAGGAGCAATGTCTGTTTGGAGTGTTATAACTATGTTCCAACCTTTAAAAAAATATCTTCAAAGTCGTTCAAAGATAATCGAATTGTATATCGTTGTTAGATCTACAGAGGCATATAATCGGGTACTAGTATACTGTGCTGAGAATGGCATTAGAATGACTGATTCTAGAACTGCATTTGGAGATGTTAATTCAGAAAGAATTGAATATTTTGATGTTCCAGACAAAAAAATCGCGTCATTTATTACTCTGGAATTATCAGGTAGATTTGAGCACCTTAAACTAATGGAAGAAATTGCTAATATTGTTGGTGTGATTTATGTTGAGGAAATCAGCTAATCTAGGGATAAACAAAGGGACGGATTATTCTAGTCCTTTTGTTTTCTTTAAATAATAAGAAATATAAGGGCACATCTAAAAACTCAATTTCAATACTTTTAAACATTGATGTATCAACGTTTTCTGAGCAATAAAAATAGAAAATCGGTAGTTTTTAGAGGTGTCCATAATAATTTTTGAAGAAAAGGATCTAACTAATTTGAGAGTATATAAAGTGGATTTTGATGCAGGAAAAATAACTTATTTTGATGACTATAATCTCATACAGGTATACCACTTCCATTCATTTTATGATGTTTGTGAGATGGTGTTCGCTTGTCATTTACCATTTGAAGAAATGCTTAGAAATGTTATTGTTAAGGAGAAAGCTGTTCCCATATTAGAGTGTTATATTGAACAGATAATGAATACATTTCTAAATACAGAAGGATTTACTGAAAATGATTCCTTGGAATTTTCAGGTAGTGTATTTTCTTATCCGATGATTTGTAATGCAGTTTACAAAATAGTACAAAACAGTGAATTGAATTGTAAAATTTATGTTACTAGTACTGAAAGTTAATGTAGATTTAGTGAAGTATTTCCTCCAGATGTAAACTAGATTAAAAGATTAGAATGTAATTTTCTTGTTAAAATAATTTAAATATTGTATAGTTATAGTGAAGGTTTATGACAGGAGTATTTTAATGGAAAAAGGGAAAAAGGTAACGATATATGATATTGCACGTTTGTCTGGTTTTTCTCCAAAGACAGTTTCACGTGTAATAAATGGAGGGAATAGAGTAAAACCTGAGACTTATAATGCCATAAAAAAAGTCATCGATGAGTTATCCTATATTCCAAATGCCTATGCTCAGAATTTAACGAAAAAAGAAACCACGAATATTTTAATATCTGTGAAGAAGATTGATTCTTTTCCTTTAATCTGGTTTCAAACACTTTTAGATAAAGTTTTACAAACTTGTAGACAATTTGGAGTAAATGCTATTGTTGAATATTTTGGAGAGGAAGATTCGATTAGTAATTCAATTATTTCAAGTATTGGTAGCCTTGTAGATGGAGTGATTGTCTTTTATGAGTGGGAGAATGATATTCGAATCCAATATTTAAAGAAAAATAATATGCCTTTCATTGTCTTTGGAGAGTCTCAAACACCTGGAGTAGTTTACGTATCTAACAATAACTTTCAAGCTACTTATGATATGATGAAAGTAGTTTTGGAAAAGAATTTTAAAGATATGTGGTTACTTATGGGAGGTGAGTCTTATGTAAATAAGGATCGAGAGAGAGGAGTGAGAACTTTTTTAAAGGATAATAATTATTCTATGGATTTGAAGGTAGTTTATGGTTTAACTACAATAGAGTCAGTTTATTCCTTTGCTGTGAATGATTTGTCTTTTGGAAATTATCCAGATATTATATTTGTTTCAGGCGATGAAAAAGTTCAGGGACTAATTCGTGCGTGTTACGAAAAAGGAATAGCGATTCCGGATAATATATCCGTTGTTGGATTTGATAATATTCCAATTTCACAGTATTACACTCCTGCTTTATCTACAATTTCTCCTAATTATGTTAAATTAGCTCAAGAAATGATTGAAGGGGTATTAGCAATTATAAAGGGGGAAAGTGTCACATCTGTTGAAGTTTCTACTAAACTTGTTAGGAGACAGAGTTTCTAGTATTGTTTAATTCTTGAAAATCCTAATGGAAAAGATGGAGTGTTCTAAAGTAAGTTCTGTTTAGCCTCCATTCAGTTTCTATTGAGTTGGATCCAATTTCTAACAAGTGGGACATTTTCACGTTCGATTTACTAAAGACATTATCACATTCGAATCACACATCTTTCAAAAAAATTGTAAAAAAGTCTTGACAAAGAAAAAACAAAGTATTAAAATAAGTTCAACAAATCAGAAAAGTAACTATTTTTGATCTTCAGGGAGCCTGTGGTGATTGTGAACAGGTGGTTGGAAATAGTGAAAGTGGGCTGATTTTAAAAATGAATTTGAAACAATGAAAATTCGGTGCGCACACCTTACAGTGCAACTTGTTGTTAGACAAGGCAGAGATGTAAAGGGGGATAATCCCTTTATAATTGAGGTGGCACCGCGTTACCAACGCCCTCACATGGAAGTATATTCTGTGTGTGGGCTTTTTTCATATCTTGAAATCAATACTGAAAGAGGAAAAAATTATGACAACTAAAGGTTATTTTGGACAATTTGGTGGTAGTTTTGTACCGGAGCCGATTCAGGCTTTGTTGGATGAGTTGGAAGTGACATTTGACAAGTATAAGGATGATCCAGAGTTTTTGGCAGAATTTCGCCATTACTTGAAGGATTATTCAGGTCGCGAAACACCGCTCTATTTTGCAGAAAGTTTGACAGAACACTTAGGTGGCGCTAAGATTTATCTCAAGCGCGAAGACCTTAACCATCTTGGTTCTCACAAACTCAATAACGTTTTAGGACAAATTCTTTTGGCCAAACGCATGGGCAAAAAACGAGTAATCGCAGAAACAGGAGCTGGTCAGCACGGTGTTGCGACTGCAGCGGCTGCAGCCAAGTTTGGTATGGCCTGTGATGTCTACATGGGAGCAGAGGATGTGGAACGTCAACGTCTCAATGTTTTCCGTATGGAGATGATGGGAGCAACTGTTCACGCAGTTGAAACAGGGACTCGTACCCTCAAAGATGCTGTTGATGCAGCCTTTGGAGCATGGATGAATGATTTGGAAGCCTTCTACGTTTTGGGATCTGCTGTGGGACCTCACCCATATCCAACCATTGTTCATGAGTTCCAAAAGGTCATTAGTGAAGAATCTCGCCGTCAAATCTTAGAAAAAGAAGGTCGTTTACCAGACTACGTTATTGCTTGTGTAGGTGGTGGTTCCAATGCCATCGGTGCTTTTTCTCAGTATGTGGCTGATGAAGAAGTTAAATTGGTTGGGGTTGAAGCTGCTGGTCACGGACTCGACACAGACAAGCACGCAGCTACTATGACAAAAGGTAGTATCGGAATTGTTGATGGTATGAAGACCTATGCAGTCTTTAAGGAAGATGGAGAGCTAGCTCCAGTTTACTCTATCTCAGCTGGATTGGACTATCCAGGGGTTGGCCCAGAACACGCCTACTTCAAAGATTCAGGTCGCGTGGAATATGTGGCTGCGACAGACGAAGAAGCGGTTCAGGCTCTCCTCCTTCTCAGCAAGACTGAAGGAATTATCCCAGCGATTGAAAGTTCGCACGCTATCGCAGAAGCAGTTAAACGTGCACCGAAACTAAGTAAAGACGACATTATCATCATCAATGTCTCTGGTCGTGGAGACAAGGACGTAGCTGCTATTGCAGACTACCTAGAAGCTAAAAAATAAAAGATGGAAAAATTACAGTCTTTTCTCTCACAGAGAGCTTGTGGTTGCTGGAAACAAGCAGAGAAAGCTGTAAGGTTGGGTCCATCTGAAACGAGAGAAGAAAACATAATTCTCAAGGGAGTGCCCTTTATCGCACAGCCTGTTACAGGAGGTATCTGAGACAGGAATGAGAGATAGGAGAAATCCTATAATTGAGGTGGCACCGCGAATTTCGTCCTCACGCAAGTTATTTTGCGTGGGGATTTTTCATACAGTCGCAACGGACTAGAAGTAGAACTGAAAGGGAAATTACAATGGAACGAATCATTCATGGAGATGTCTTATCACCAATCTTAGCTTATATGCGCCTAAAGGGGCAACACAAGGTTATTTTAGAGAGTATTCCGAGAGACAAGGAAACAGCTCGTTTTTCTATCCTAGCCTATAATCCTGTTTTTGAGATTAAGTTTGAAAATGGAGTTCTTTATCAAAATGGGCAAGTGATTGATCGTGATCCCTTGGATTTCCTTTATGAAGTGACTCATAAGAGCCAACACCATTCAGACCTACCTTTTGGTGGAGGAGCCATTGGTTTTGTGGGTTACGATATGATTTCTCTTTATGAAGAAATTGGTCAAATCCCTGAGGATACAATTGGGACACCAGACATGCATTTCTATGTCTATGAGAGCTATATGGTCTTTGACCACAAGAAGGAAAAAATCCATGTCATCGAGGATGCACTTTATAGTGAGCGCAGTCAAGAAGACTTGGAAGAAGCCTTGAACCAAGTGCTTGAAGAATTACGCATTCCTGTAGCAAATGAATTTGAAGACTTGGATTTATCACCACTTGACTTCAAACCCCACATCGCTCCTCAGAAGTTTGAGGAAATGGTGGAAACAGCTCGTGACTTGATTCGTAATGGCGATATGTTCCAATGCGTGCTCAGTCAGCGCTTCTCAGCAGAAGTTACTGGAAATCCATTTGACTTCTACAGAAATCTCCGCGTGACCAATCCATCTAATTACCTCTATTTCTATGATTTTGGGGATTATCAAATCATCGGTGCCAGTCCCGAAAGTTTGGTTTCTGTCAAAAATGGCATCGTGACAACCAATCCGATTGCAGGAACACGACCAAGAGGAGCTACAGATGAAGAGGACAAGGCCTTGGCGACAGATCTGCTTTCGGATGAGAAGGAAACAGCAGAGCATAGGATGTTGGTAGACTTGGGGCGTAATGATATCGGCCGCATCTCTGAAACGGCAAGTGTCCAAGTCACTAAGTATATGGAAGTGGAGCTCTTCCGTTATGTCATGCATTTGACCAGTGTGGTCAAGGGGCGTTTGCTTCCAGAACTCACTGCTATGGATGCCTTGAAAGCAACACTTCCTGCTGGAACTGTTTCTGGAGCGCCAAAAATTCGAGCTATGAGACGCATCTATGAACTAGAAACAGAAAAACGTGGCGTATACGCAGGAGCAATCGGCTACTTGTCTGCGACGGGTGATATGGATTTTGCCATTGCCATCCGAACTATGATTCTAAAAAATCAAACAGCCTATGTGCAGGCTGGGGCAGGGATTGTCTACGACTCCATCGCCCAAAACGAATACCAAGAAACCATTAACAAAGCAAAATCTATGACTAGAATTGGAGAACTAAGACCATGATTTTATTGATTGACAACTATGATTCTTTTACCTATAACTTGGCCCAATACATTGGGAATTTTGCAGAAGTTCAGGTTTTGAGAAATGATGATCCCAAGCTGTATGAAGAAGCTGAAAAAGCAGATGGTCTGGTCTTTTCTCCTGGTCCTGGTTGGCCAGTTGATGCTGGAAAGATGGAAGACATGATTCGTGATTTTTCTGGCAAGAAGCCGATTTTAGGGATTTGTTTGGGCCACCAAGCTATCGCAGAAGTCTTTGGTGGTAAGTTAGGTTTGGCTCCAAAAGTCATGCATGGGAAACAGAGCAATATCAGCTTTGAAGCGCCATCTGTTTTGTATAAAGGTATCGAGGATGGCCGTGCGGTCATGCGTTATCACAGTATTTTGATTGAAGAAATGCCAGAAGACTTTGAAGTGACAGCTCGTTCGACTGATGACCAAGCCATCATGGGAATTCAACATAAAAACCTACCGATTTATGGCTTCCAGTACCATCCAGAGAGTATCGGAACGCCAGATGGCTTGTCTTCTATTCGGAATTTTATCGAGAAGGTTGTAAAGTGAGGAAACTAGGATGAAAGAGATTATTGAAAAACTAGCAAAATTTGAAAATTTATCAGGTGTGGAAATGACGGATGTCATTGAGCGTATTGTAACTGGGCGTGTTACTGAGGCGCAGATTGCTTCTCTCCTTTTGGCTCTTAAGATGAAGGGGGAAACACCTGAAGAACGCACAGCCATTGCCCAAGTCATGAGAGGGCATGCCCAACATATTCCAACTGAAATTCATGATGCCATGGACAACTGTGGTACAGGTGGGGACAAGTCTTTCAGTTTTAATATTTCCACAACTGCAGCCTTTGTCTTGGCTGGTGGTGGTGTTCACATGGCAAAACACGGTAACCGCTCGATTTCTTCTAAATCTGGTTCCGCAGATGTCCTCGAAGCCTTGGGTATCAACCTAGACCTCAAACCAGCTGAACTAGGTAAGGTCTTTGATAAAACTGGAATCGTCTTTCTCTTTGCTAAAAATATGCATCCAGCTATGAAATACATTATGCCAGCTCGTTTGGAACTAGGAATTCCAACGATTATGAACTTGACTGGTCCACTGATTCACCCAATGGCTTTGGAAACACAGCTTCTTGGAATTAGTCGTCCAGAACTTCTAGAAAGTACAGCTCAGGTTTTGAAAAATATGGGTCGCAAACGTGCCATCGTAGTTGCTGGGCCAGAAGGACTGGATGAAGCTGGCTTGAACGGAACAACCAAGATTGCACTTCTTGAAAATGGCGAAATCACCTTATCAAGCTTTACTCCAGAGGATTTGGGAATGGAGCGCTACGCTATCGAAGATATTCGTGGAGGCAATGCTCAGGAAAATGCAGAAATTTTGCTTAGCGTTCTTAAAAATGAACCAAGTCCATTCTTGGAAACGACAGTTTTAAATGCTGGTCTTGGTTTCTATGCTAATGGTAAGGTAGCTAGCATCAAGGAAGGAGTTGCCTTGGCCCGCGAAGTCATTGCTAGTGGCAAGGCCCTTGAAAAACTCAGACTTTTACAGGAGTACCAAAAATGAGTCAGGAATTTTTAGCACGAATCTTGGAGCAGAAGGCGCGTGAGGTTGAGCAGATGGAGCTGGAGGAAATCCAGCCCCTGCGCCAGACCTATCGCTTGGCTGACTATCTAAAACAACACCAAGACCGCTTGAAGGTAATCGCTGAAGTCAAGAAGGCTAGCCCTAGTCTGGGAGATATCAACCTCGATGTGGATATTGTGCAACAGGCCCAGACTTATGAAGCGAACGGAGCAGTGATGATTTCTGTTCTGACAGATGAAGTTTTCTTTAAAGGTCATTTGGATTATCTACGGGAGATTTCCAGTCAGGTACAGATTCCAACGCTCAACAAGGACTTTATCATCGATGAAAAGCAAATCATCCGTGCTCGCAATGCGGGTGCGACAGTCATCTTGCTCATTGTGGCTGCCTTGTCAGAAGAACGTCTCAAAGAACTGTATGACTACGCGACAGAGCTTGGGTTGGAAGTCTTGGTGGAGACCCACAATCTAGCTGAACTAGAGGTAGCTCACAGACTTGGTGCTGAGATTATTGGGGTCAATAATCGCAACTTGACCACCTTTGAAGTTGACTTGCAGACCAGTGTAGATTTGGCTAAACATTTCAAAGATGATTGCTTGTACATTTCTGAATCTGCTATTTTCACAGGGCAGGATGCGGAACGAGTAGCGCCATACTTTAACGGAATTTTAGTAGGGACAGCTCTCATGCAGGCAGAAGATGTAGCCCAGAGAATCAAGGAGTTGCAGATTGACAAAGGTTAAAATTTGCGGATTATCTACTAAAGAAGCGGTAGAGACAGCTGTTTCAGCAGGAGCCGACTACATCGGTTTTGTCTTTGCACCTAGTAAAAGACAGGTGACCTTGGATCAGGCAGCTGAGCTGGCAAAGCTCATTCCTGCAGATGTCAAAAAGGTTGGTGTATTTGTTTCACCAAGTTGGGCAGAACTGCTAGAAGTCATTGACAAAGTTGGCTTGGACTTGGTTCAAGTTCACGGTCAGGTGGCAGATGATTTATTTGAGAATTTGCCTTGTGCCAGTATTCAGGCTGTGCAGGTGGATGGAGAGGGTCATGTGCCCCATTCTCAGGCAGATTATCTACTCTTTGATGCCCCTGTGGCTGGGAGTGGCCAGACCTTTGACTGGGCTCAACTGGATACGACTGGACTAACTCAGCCTTTCTTTATCGCAGGTGGGCTTAATGAAGACAATGTAGTAAAAGCAATTCAACACTTTACTCCCTATGCAGTAGATGTATCAAGCGGAGTGGAGACAGATGGACAAAAAGATCATAAAAAGATTAGAAGATTTATAGAGAGGGTAAAGAATGGCATATCAAGAACCAAATAAAGATGGATTTTACGGAAAATTCGGTGGACGTTTCGTCCCAGAAACATTGATGACAGCAGTTTTGGAGTTGGAGAAGGCCTATCGTGAAAGTCAGGCAGACCCAAGTTTCCAAGAGGAATTAAACCAACTCTTGCGCCAGTATGTGGGGCGTGAAACTCCTCTTTACTACGCAAAAAACTTGACCCAGCATATTGGCGGAGCCAAGATTTATCTTAAACGTGAAGACCTCAACCATACAGGGGCCCATAAGATTAACAATGCCTTGGGACAAGTTCTTCTGGCTAAATGTATGGGTAAAAAGAAAATTATCGCAGAAACAGGTGCTGGTCAGCACGGTGTGGCAACTGCAACTGCTGCAGCCCTCTTTAACATGGAATGTACTATCTACATGGGTGAGGAAGATGTCAAACGCCAAGCCCTTAATGTGTTCCGTATGGAGCTTTTGGGAGCTAAGGTCGAGGCAGTGACAGATGGTTCGCGCGTGCTCAAGGATGCAGTCAATGCAGCCCTTCGTTCATGGGTAGCTAATATCGATGATACCCACTATATCCTTGGTTCTGCCTTGGGGCCTCATCCATTCCCAGAAATCGTTCGTGACTTCCAGAGTGTTATTGGTCGAGAGGCTAAACAACAGTACCGCGATTTGACAGGTCAAGATCTGCCAGATGCCCTAGTAGCCTGTGTTGGCGGTGGTTCTAATGCCATCGGTCTCTTCCATCCCTTTGTAGAAGATGAGTCTGTAGCTATGTATGGAGCTGAAGCAGCAGGACTTGGTGTGGATACAGAGCACCACGCAGCTACCTTGACTAAGGGTCGCCCAGGTGTCCTTCACGGTTCCCTTATGGATGTGCTCCAAGATGCCCATGGTCAAATTCTTGAAGCCTTCTCTATCTCGGCAGGTTTGGACTATCCTGGTATCGGTCCAGAACATTCTCATTACCATGATATCAAACGTGCCAGCTATGTTCCTGTGACTGACGGGGAAGCCTTGGAAGGATTCCAGCTCTTGTCTCGTGTGGAAGGGATTATCCCAGCCCTAGAATCTAGCCATGCTATCGCTTTTGCAGTGAAATTGGCCAAAGAACTTGGACCAGACAAGTCCATGATTGTCTGTCTATCAGGTCGTGGGGACAAGGATGTGGTTCAAGTCAAAGACCGCTTGGAAGCAGATGCAGCAAAGAAGGGAGAAGCTCATGCCTAAGACACTAACAGAAAAATTAAACGCTATAAAAGCAGCTGGAAAGGGAATTTTTGTTCCCTATATCATGGCTGGAGACCACGAGAAAGGTTTGGATGGACTCGGAGAAACAATCCACTTTTTAGAAGATTTGGGAGTCTCTGCCATTGAAGTGGGCATTCCTTTTTCAGACCCAGTTGCGGATGGGCCTGTTATCGAAGAAGCTGGCTTGCGCAGTCTAGCTCATGGTACTTCGACACAAGCTTTGGTTGAAACCTTGAAAACCATTGAAACAGAAGTACCACTTGTCATCATGACCTACTTTAACCCCCTCTTTCAGTACGGTGTGGAGAATTTTGTCAAAGATTTGGCAGATACAGCGGTTAAGGGCTTGATTATCCCAGACCTGCCTCATGAACATGCCAACTTTGTAGAGCCATTTTTGGTGGGTACAGATATCGCTTTGATTCCCCTAGTTAGTTTGACAACAGGGATTGAGCGTCAAAAAGAATTGATTGAAGGGGCAGAAGGCTTTGTCTATGCCGTTGCTATCAATGGGGTGACAGGGAAATCAGGCAATTACCGCGCAGATTTGGACAAGCACTTGGCACAATTGCATCAAGTTGCCGACATTCCAGTATTGACAGGATTTGGTGTATCTAGTCAAGCTGATGTAGAACGCTTCAATGCGGTGTCAGATGGTGTTATCGTTGGTTCGAAAATTGTAAAAGCTCTCCATGAAGGAGAGTCAATTGAGGACTTTATCAGACAAGCAGTAGCTTACCAAAAATAATCACACAAGCAGCGAGTAAGAGGAAAGGCACAAAAGGAAGTCTTTCCTTTTTCTTTTGCTGGAGAAAGGCTAGAATCCCCGCCGCAGAAGCAAACTGAATCAAGATGAGTAATTCTGTTGCGCTAAAGACGAGTGCACAAGAAGCTAAAAAGAGAAAATCCCCTGCGCCCATTCGGATATCGATAAAATGAGCCAAAATTCCAAGGACAAGGAAGAAGAACATGACCAGATTCCAGCCAGAGCAGACCATTAGGAGTAGATGAAAGACAATCCAGACCAGTAAGGGGTATTCCTGATGGCGCAAGTCGTAGATGCCCAAGGTCAAACCCGCAGTTATTAGGATGACTTGACTCAAGGAAAGCAATTCCCAAGACCAAGCCAGAAAGAGGAGCCCTAAGCCTAGTTCCAAAAGGGCATACCAGACTGGATAAGGAGACTTGCAGTAGCGACAGCGAAAGCGATTGAGCACCTGCGAGAGAATCGGAATCAAATCTAACGGACGCAAGCGAGTCTGACAGGAATCGCAGTGACTAGCCGGTCGGATAATGGAATGTTCTGGGAAACGGTCAATAACCAAACCAAGAAAGGAAGCGAGAATGCTCCCGACAAGAAAATAATAAAGATCAATCATACTTATTTATTCGTAAAAAATAGGAGAAGTAGTATAATGGAGAAACATAGATAAGGTGGTGAGGTCAAGATGATAATTCGTTTTGAAGAAAAGGTGAGTATAGAAAACGCTCAGCTCGTATGCCAATGGTCCAACTCCCTTGGCAAATCCTTTCAAGAACAATGGATGGGAACAATGATTCCTTTTCCCTTGACAATTCAAGTCTTGCAAGATTTGGAAGGAATCTTTTCAATCTTTGAAGGACAAGAGTTTGTGGGGCTTATCCAGAAAATCAGGCTAGAAGGCAGGAATCTTCATATCGGGAGATTTTTTATCAACCCTCAGAAACAGGGGCAGGGCTTAGGTAGTCAGGCTTTAAGGAAATTTGTTAGTTTGGCCTTTGAAAATGAAGACATAGATACTATTTCTCTAAATGTTTACGAGGCAAATCACACAGCTTACAATCTTTACCAAAAAGAAGGATTTGAAATCGTTCAAATGGTTGAAACACCTATACGAAAATACATCATGAAAAAGGGGAGATAGAAAGCAAACAGCCTTGAAATCAATCTTGACTGCGATGATGAACCTGAATCAGCCCCTCAAAAGGGACTGTATATGAATGAACGTTACCGGTGTTTAAAAACTAAAGAATATCAGGCACTTTTATCTTTCAAGGGTAGATAAATTTTCGCTAAACGTAAGATTGATATGAAATCTGTCTTTGGGCAGATAAAGGTTTGTTTGGGTTATAAGAGATGTTATCTGAGAGGTAAGCGTCAAGTAAGAATTGACATGGGATTTGTACTCATGGTCAACAACCTGCTGAAATATAATAAGAGAAAGAGGTGAAATTAAAAAGCTAGAGTTTCGCAATTGGAAATCTCTAGCTTTTTGTTTTCTGAGAATCATATTGACTCAGACTCTTTTGACTAATGTTACTAAAAAGATAAAGTAACTTTTATCCTTATTTATCGTCGCCACTCAACATGTTTTTGATACCTTCTACAGCACCTTCTACAGCGTCTTTGGCATCTTCAGCAACTTCTTTTACTTTAGAAACAACTTTTTCAGCTGCTCCTTCTTTTTCCATTTTTTCATCACCGATGGCTTTCCCAACACCTTCTTTAATAGAACCTTTAGCTTGATTTAATTTTTCTTCTACTGACATGATAATTTCTCCTGTTATATTTATTTTATATTAGTTTACACGAGTTTTTTCGTGAGATACTACACCAGTTGCTGCACCTTTAACAGCTTCTACACCTTCGCTAACTTTTTCTTGAACAGTTGAGAAACCAGATCCAAGACCAGATTTAGCTTTTTCGAATTGTTCTGAAGCGAATTCTCCTGTTGATTCAGCAACGTCAGATACGCGATCTTGAAGGCTTACTGAGTCTGCTTCATGTTGTTCTTTAGTTTTGATGTCGACAACGTTTACGTTGATTTCAACAACTTCCAAGTCAGTCATCTTAGCAACTTCTGAAGATACGATTTCTCTGATTTCTGAATATAAAGCTGGAACATTTTTTTGGTACTCAACAATAACGTTTAAGTCAACTGCAACTTGTGTTTTACCAACTTCTACGTTAACACCACTTGTTACGTCATCGCTGTTAACGATTTTTTCTTTAAGATTTGAGAAGAAACCACCGTCGATTCCCAAAAGACCTGAAACGTTTTCTAGTGACAGACCAATGATTTTTTGGATAACTTTATCTTCGTAAGTAAGTTCCCCTTTGATTTCGTGAGCTACAACAGTAGCATCTTTCTTTTCTACGTTAGTGTTTGTGTTTTTTTCGTTTGACATATGAAACTCCTTTAATTAAATTAGTAATTTTTATTTTTTTATTTATCTATATAGTTTTTTTCGATATATAATCCAGCTGCAACTCCCAGTGCTCCTAAAATCAATACAAATATTGTTTTGAAGAAGCCAAAGGAGACAATCAAACAAGCGAGAAATACGCCTATGAGACCAGCGATAATTGGATATCGATATTGTTTAAGCCATTCCATTTTTTACTTCCTTACTTCACACGACTAACAGTCTTTTTGTTTTGAGGCTTTGGTTTAGGCTGGTAGTCTTTTACTAGAACTTCTAGTTTAACCTGACGCTCAATACCAAAAAACTGCTTCAATCCATTAGTTATTTCACTTTGAATTATTTGGCATCTGTCAGCGATGTTGTCCGAAGGAAGAATTTTACCTTCTACATGAACGAAACATTTATTTTTTCGTAAATTTACATGAACAGTTGGGTTCTTGATCAATCCATGATCACTCACCAAACTTCTAACAAAACCTTCAATTGCCGAATTCTTTAATTTTAATGTATCGTTTTTAGTTTCAAGTTGAATTTCCAAATAACGTTTAGGATAAAACAACACAACTAACATCGATAACAAAACTAAAGTTGATAGAGCCACTATCCCCCAGAATATATATCTAGAGAGATAGAATTCAACAAAATGATTCTGTCTCCAGCTAAATAGCTGAATGCCTAGATCACTAACTTGATGATAATCTATCAAAACAGGAAGGAAAATTGTCAAGGTTAAAATACAGAAAATAATTAAAAATATTTTCTTTGTTTTTGACATATACAATCCTTTCGATTTAACATTAAACTATTTTTACCCGTCTAATCTATTTAAAAATAGTTTATTCTACAAGTAATTATTTTTTACCTGTAAAGAATGATACTACAGTAACAACAATTGCTGCTCCTGCAATAGATGGGATCAAAGCCATTCCAGCGATGGATGGGCCCCAACTACCTAAGAGGGATTATCCTACAGATGACCCGACTAAACCAGCGAATACATTTGCGACGATTCCCATAGAACTACCTTTTTTAGTGATTCTACCTGCTACAAGTCCAATCAGACCTCCAGCAATGATTGACCACAATATTGCTTACCCTCCTTTTTTATTTTAATATCAAAAAATAAATCAATTCCTTTGATTGTTGCTATTATATAATTTTTAAAATTAAAAATATACTCTTTCGACTTGAATTTGATTCTGTATTCACGCCCTCAATAGACGGTAAAATAAGAAAATTGTTTATATATTGACTCCGTAGTGTTATTATACGAAATAAAAGATTTTAGGAAAAGTCGTTACAGCATGTTATACCTATTCTTTGTGGTATAATTGCAAGAGGTGAAATCCGATAATTTATAAAGAGAGAAAGACATTCATGAGAGATTTATTATCTAAAAAAAGTCATAGGCAATTAGAATTATTAGAATTATTATTTGAACATAAACGATGGTTTCATCGTTCTGAACTAGCAGAGTTACTAAATTGTACAGAACGTGCAGTCAAAGATGATCTATCCCATGTTAAATCTGCTTTTCCTGACTTGATTTTTCATTCTTCTACTAATGGTATACGCATTATTAATACCGATGATAGTGATATTGAAATGGTTTACCATCATTTCTTTAAGCATTCAACTCATTTTTCAATTTTAGAATTTGTCTTCTTTAATGAAGGTTGTCAAGCTGAGAGTATTTGTAAAGAATTTTATATCAGTTCATCTTCGCTCTATCGTATTATTAGCCAAATCAATAAAGTGATTAAAAGGCAATTTCAATTTGAAATCAGTCTGACCCCTGTTCAAATCATTGGAAATGAGAGAGATATTCGTTACTTTTTTGCACAATATTTTTCAGAAAAATATTATTTCCTAGAATGGCCATTTGAAAATTTTTCATCAGAGCCCCTATCTCAATTGTTAGAATTGGTTTATAAGGAAACAAGCTTTCCAATGAATTTGTCAACTCATAGAATGCTAAAGTTGCTCCTAGTTACGAACCTATATAGAATAAAGTTTGGTCATTTCATGGAAGTAGAGAAAGACTCTTTTAACGATCAAAGTTTGGATTTTTTAATGCAGGCAGAAGGAATAGAAGGTGTTGCTAAGAATTTTGAATTAGAATACAATATCTCTTTAGATGAAGAAGTTGTTTGCCAATTATTTGTGTCTTACTTTCAAAAAATGTTTTTCATAGATGAAAGTCTCTTTATGAAATGCGTAAAAAAGGATAGCTATGTTGAAAAATCTTACCATCTATTGAGTGATTTTATTGATCAGATTTCAGTCAAGTATCAGATTGAGATTGAGAATAAGGATAATCTGATTTGGCATCTGCATAATACCGCACATCTGTATCGTCAAGAGTTGTCCACTGAGTTTATTTTATTTGATCAAAAAGGGAATACAATCAGGAATTTTCAAAATATTTTCCCTAAATTTGTTTCAGATGTAAAAAAAGAGCTTTCTCATTATTTAGAGACTCTTGAGGTTTGTTCTAGTTCAATGATGGTAAATCATCTATCTTATACCTTCATCACTCATACCAAACATTTGGTGCTTAATTTACTACAAAATCAGCCAAAGCTGAAGGTTCTGGTTATGAGTAATTTTGATCAGTATCATGCAAAATCCGTTGCAGAGACACTTTCTTATTATTGCAGCAACAATTTTGAACTTGAAGTTTGGACTGAATTAGAATTATCAAAGGAATCTTTAGAAGAATCGCCTTATGATATCATCATTTCTAATTTTATTATTCCTCCGATTGAAAATAAGAGACTGATCTATTCAAATAATGTCAATACAGTCGCTCTCATCTCTTTGCTTAACGCAATGATGTTTATTCGATTAGATTAGTAACCTAAAATAAAAAATGCTATTTCGCGTTTTGAACTGTACCTCAAAAGTTAGACAGAAAAAATCTAATTTTTGGGGTGTTTTTGTTAAGAAAAGACCTTCAGTCATTTAAGTAAAATGTACATCTAGAGTCATAGTCCTCTAAAACTCTTGCTTTTTTTGTAGAAGATACGAAAAAAACCTTGATTCCAAGGCTTTTCCTGTTGTATGTAGATGCCCCCTACATGGATTTGTAAGAACTTTTCATATTGAAAATAAACAAAAATGTTGAAATATAGCTGATTTTAGGGAAATACTTTTAGGTGTTTTCAATGTCAGGATTTAAAAATGGGGCAAAAGTGGGGCAAAAACGAATGACTCGTATTTGGTTTGAAAACCTATAATACCTAATGATTATGCTATTCTAGATATATAGTTTTGTTATAAATAAATGTCAGTGCGAGTTCAAATCGGAGGATAAAATGGAAAAACAAATTAATGAAAAAAAGCCTTGGTTCCCAAAGCTTTTTAATGTTATAAACTCATTAAAATAACTCCCAGTTAGATTTGGAATATTTTTTATTCTGTGTCATATAAAAATAAATAAAATGAATGGCTATAGCTAGAGCTAAAATGGTTGTTATACTCACTACTATTATAGGATTAGAAGCAAAGATTAAAGAGAGAATAAAGGCAGCCAGATAGAGTGTCGCTTGGACACAGTAGTAACTTTTCGAATAGCGAAGATAGTGTTTGTTATAGGGCCCATTTACTAGGACAGCAGCTTGAAAGAGGCCAAATCCGATATAAGAGAAGCTGGTTGCAAAGAGACGATTAGCTTCAGGATTCTGAAGAAAACTCATCGATACAGTCATCATCATAAGTCCAATGAAAATAGGATAGTGACTGTAAATTAGAAATAGTCCCTTTTGATTAGATTTTTCATCAATAGCATGGTCGAATTGACCAAAATAAAACAAGAACAGAGAAATCATAATAATGAGATAAAGAACCGAATAAATCGAGAAATTCTCGATTGTAAAGAAGTTAGCTAGATTCGTAATCATCTCTCCAAACGTAATAATGACAAGAAGGGAGATGCGCTCGATTAAATGGGGGAGATTTACCTGGTAATGCTTATCTTTATTAAGCAAGATACTTGGCATAATAAAGATAAACAGAATACTAGCAAAGAAGATATAGACTCTAACGTAAATAGGAAGAAGAGCTGCTAGATAGACTCCTAAACTTCCTAGACCTGTTATCCATAGAAAATCTTTGATACTTTCCCGTTCAACATCATCGGTTGATTTTCTAAAAAATTCAACCAAATATTGAAAAAATAAGGTAAGGGTTAATGTACCAATAGCCCAACAGAGATAATGAAAATATTGTTGCCAATCAGGTCCAATCATATTGGCTATAAAGAGTAAAAGTCCCATTTTGATAAACATGATTACCATGTTAAATAAAGAGTTCTTTCCATAGCGATTGGTATAATCGGTTTGAATCATCCAGGAATCGATGAGAACCAAAATAGCAATGAAAAAATCAAGGAAAGAATTCCAAGTCAAAATACCGTTATGAAGATGGTCGATTAAAGTAGTTACTTTTGAAATTGCAAAAACAAAAACTAAGTCATAAAAAAGTTCTGAAAATTCTACACGTTTATGTTTAATAAGAGTTGTCATCTTAAGACCTTTCTATTTTAGAAGTACAATTTATTATAACAGAAAATGGTAATGAGAGAAAAGGAGATGCTTAAATAACTTTATGTGGCGCTAATGAACTGCGCCACAAAAGTTAGGTTTTTTCTGTCCAACTTTTGGGGTCAGTACAGAAGGGCCGCTTTTTCTATCGTTTTTAGTGCTAAGACTACACAAAAAAGCCTAGTAAATCAAGGCTTTTTCCTGTTGTATTTAGATGCCCCCTACAGGGATTTGGAAAGGACTTTCATATTGAGAGCAATTAAAAATATTGAAATATAAGTGATTTTAGGTATTTTCAATGTCATGATTTAAAAATGGGACAAAAGTGGGGCAAAAACCATACAGATTCTAAACTGTATGGTTCTTTTTTTATCTAACCAAGAAAGGTTAAAACTTATTAAAACAAATGCAATCAACTGTTGAAAACTTTTTAGTCCGTGTAATATAAAAACAAGTAAAAAGTTGAACTATAGGGAATATTGTGTCATAATAGGTAATAGATGAATAATTAATAGATTGGAAATAATGCTTTCTTACCTTAACAAGTTGAATTGGTTATACATTTTTTCGTCGCAATTGTGTCTATCTCTCGAGTTTAGCTAGTTTTTATAAGCTCTGGTTTCTAATCAATATAACAAATTTTAGAAGTGCATAAGACAAGATGGTGACATTACTACAGTCATTTCTAGTCACCATATGTTGCTGGCACAGGCTGTTTGTAGTGTTGGCTATTTACTAGTCAGTTTAATCGGAGTGTTTAATTTTTATTGTTGAAAGGTTTTTATATGGCGAAAATTCTATCTTTAGGTCTGACAGGTAAGAAATTACTTGCTCAGGGGTTCTTGTTTGTTCTGCTAGGTCTCATCTTGATGGTCACGGGGACTTGGTTGCCAGTAACAGTTATTCGCCTGGTTCTGTTTTTAGCTTGGATAGCAACGGTCTTAGATTTAGTATTACGTATTTTCAAAAAAAGTCAGTCAACGGACACCTTGGGAGTTGCACTGGTTAAATTGTTAGTGCTGGGATATTTGCTTGGCTCCAATCTTGCGACGGATGTGCCGATTTATATTTTGGCTCTTGTGATTGGAGTTTATCAGATTTTTCATGCTAGTATTAACCTTGTCACCTATGTTCTCTACCGCAAAAACAAAATTCGACCTCGTTTTCGTCTCTTACTAGATGGACTCGTACTAGTTTTTCTTGGTGGGACTAGTCTTTTGTCCTCTACAGGAAATTCTGTCTTTCAACTCTTTGTTTTAGGGGCTTATTTTTTCCTTTATGGTGTGTCCAATATCCGTGACGGTTTCTTATTTGAAGGGGAAATTGGGAAAAACCATCTCAAACGTCGCATTAGAATTAGCTTACCTATTGTCCTAGCCGCTCTCATCCCTGCAAGAACTTTAGCAAAAATTAACAAATTTATGCTGGAAAATGCTGATGAGGAAGAAGATATCCATCTTGGAATAGTGAAGTCTGGTAAGACAGCAGAGCTAGAAATTTTTGTTCATACAGCTGAGACCTCCCTGTTTTCAGCTATTGGTCATGTGGATATCTGCTATCAAGGCCGTGTTATTTCTTATGGCAACTATGATCCGTCTTCTGAGACCTTATTTGGCATGGTAGGAGATGGTGTCTTATATTTCTGTGATCGTGACAAGTACATTGACCTATGTAAACGTGAGAGTCAAAAAACGCTTTTTGGTTATGGGATAGATTTGACGCCTGAAATGGAAAAAGCAGTTCAGAAAAAGTTGGCTGAATTGAAACAACTGACGATTCCATGGGAGCCAAGTGCAGATAAAATCATGACAGGTGATGGTAAGGAAGACTACACCTACGCTTATAAAATCAGACATGAGACAGATGGGGAACTTTATAAATTTATCAAATCTAAGTTTAAATCCTACTTTGTCTTATCTACAAACTGTGTGCTCTTGGCTGATACCATAGTCGGTCAGGCTGGCACCGATATCCTCTCACCCAAAGGATTTATCGCTCCAGGAACTTACCAAGCCTACCTTAATCGAGAGTTTGAAAAACCAAATAGTATAGTCGTATCTAAACATGTTTATTAAGGAGAATTTATGAACTTAGTAAAAAAATACACCCCGTTAATACTTTTTATAGGGCTGGTTGCTCTTGTAATTCTGAATGCATCGAGCTTTATATCAGGAGCAATCTCTCTCTTTGATGTAATATCAACCTTGATTTATGGTGCTGTTATTGCTTTTGTGCTTAATGTTCCTATGAAAAAAATTGAACAGTACTTAGTTAAATTGAAGGTAAAGGCAGAGTTGCGTCGTCCGATTGCCATGGTACTTGTTTTCCTAGCTCTTATCTTAATCGTGATTGCTCTTTTGGTTTTGGTGCTGCCAACCCTAGCCCAGACTATTAGTCAGCTGGGAACAGTCCTTTCAACAGTCCTTACTCAACTTGGGAAATTGCTAGGCAGCTCGGAATTTGTAACCAAAGACATGTTGTCAACTATCGTATCAGGCATACAGGGACAATCTAGTTCTATTAGCCAAGCTTTGATAGGTTTTTTATCAGGTCTGACTAGTAATATCGGCAATATTTTTTCAAGTTTGATGAATGCCTTTTTGATTATAGTCTTCACCTTTTTATTTTTATCCAGTAAGGAACATTTGGCAGCGATGACGAGTCGACTTCTAAAAGTTTTTCTTCCAGAGAAGGTGGTGATAAAGTTGACTTACATTGGACAAGTAGCACTAGAGACTTATGACCAATTTTTGATGAGTCAGCTGATTGAAGCAGTTATCATAGGAGTTATGATAGCGGTTGGTTACAGCGTGTTTGGGATACCCTATGGAGTAATGACAGGTATCTTTGCAGGAGTGCTATCGTTCATTCCTTATGTAGGGCCTATGATTGCTTGTGTTGTGGGAGCGATTTTTATCTTCACAGTGAGTCCTACTCAAGCCTTACTTTCTCTTCTTCTATATCAAGTTATACAGCTGATTGAAGGAAACCTTATTTATCCTAGAGTTGTAGGTCAGTCTATTGGTTTGCCAGCCCTTTTCACGCTTGCGGCTGCTAGTATTGGAGGCAATCTCTTTGGCTTACTTGGAATGATATTCTTTACACCGATATTTGCTGTTATCTATCGATTGGTTAAGGAATTTGTCGTTGCAAAGGAAAATCAGCTAGATTAAGAAAAACTAAATTTAATAAGATATACTGAGAAGAGAGTGAGAGATTCTCTTCTCTTTTATTTTTAAATACTTTTCTACAAAAAGCTATTAGACGTTAAAAAAAGCCTTGGTTTCAAGGCTTATTTCTGTTGATTTAGATGTGCCCCCTGCAGGGCTCGAACCTGCGCCCCATAGCTTAAGAGTCTACTGCTCTACCAACTGAGCTAAGGAGGCAACAGAAAAAGCTGAGAATGTAACTTCCCAGCTATTTTAATATGCCCAAAATGGCAGCTAGATTATTTACGAAAGGCATCAAGGATATAGGTGAAACCAACAATTAAAAATGCAAAGGCAACGACATAAACGACAAAGACACTTGTAGCTACTGGATTGAACAAAATCACTAGACCTAGTAAAAATGCAAGCAACGCTATCCACATGATATGGTTGCCAATAATAGGGAAAATCAATCCCAGACGATTGCCTTTAAAGAAAGCTATAATGGCTTCTACAATTAACCAAATTCCTAAAATAGTTGGAATGACAACTGGCAGCGTCACAAAGCCATAGGCAACGAGGTAAAGAGCTAAGAGAAGATTAACAATCCCTTGGAAAAGATGAGCTGGTGAGCGAAGCTCTTTTGGTACAGAGAAATAGCCTAAAATAGCTGCTATAGAAGAAACCAGTAAACCAAATGCAATCCACCAGCTGTAAGCAACAAGATTAGCTACTGGGTTTGTAAATAGGAAAAGTCCTAAAAGGACAAAAACAACTCCTGCAAGGAATAGCAGTAAACGATTAGAAAATTTCATTTCAATACCCCCTATATAGTATAGTTTGATAATAAAAATATTATACACCTTTTTAGAGGAAATGTCAATAAACAAAATGGAAAATTTGGAAGTTTCAGTCTGATTTATGAAAAGAAAATCAGTTTTTATTATTTTGAAAATAAAAAGAGAAGATAAAATTTGTCTTCTCTACATGAAAATATTGTATGGAATCAAAGCAAAAGTAACTGGCTTTACACTATTTGTAAAGATGTAATTTGATTCAAAAAGAAAAGATAGATTTAAAATGTGGGACAAATGATGGGGTAAATCAGTTATAGACAAGCAAAAAAAGCCTTGATTTACAAGGCTTTTTCCTGTTGTATTTAGATGCCCCCTACAGGGATCGAACCTGTGACCCACGGATTAAGAGTCCGCTGCTCTGCCAGCTGAGCTAAGGAGGCAAAGAAAAAAGCTGTATTGGTGCCGAAACTTCACGGTTTGTATTGAACCCGCGCAATTAAGCAGGTGGGCAACTCGCTCTAACTGAAGCTGTTTCCGTGTGAGACGGCCTACATGCTGTTAGAAGACTTTTGTTTCCCTAATAATACAAAAAATAGTCGGTCAACACTTAAGTGTGAAGTCGTACACCACAGCGTTTCTATGTTTATATAATACCACTTTTTCAAAAAAAATCAAGAGGAAAGTGCAATTTTTTGAAAAGGATTTCAGATTTTTCGCAAACGGTCGATAGCTTCCTTTCTTTGAGCCAAAGCCCGTTCATATTTACCAGTATCTTCTGCTTGGAAATAGTGATGATTACGAATTTTTTCTGGTAGATAGTCTTGCTTGACCCAATTTCCAGGGTAGTTGTGTGGATAGAGATAGTCTTGGGCATTCCCCAGTTCCTTGCTTCCACTGTAGTGCCCATCACGCAGGTGTCGCGGAATAGGCAAGTGCCCTGATGTTTTGAGGTCAGCAAGTGCCTTATCCATAGCCACATAAGCTGAGTTGGATTTCGGAGAAAGGGCCAAATCAATCACGACATTGGCAATGAGAATACGGGCTTCTGGGAAACCAATCTTCTGGGCAGCATCCAGAGCAGTCACGGTGTGAATCTGGGCTTCAGGATTGGCCAAACCGATATCTTCATAAGCGATAACAGTCAAACGACGAGCGAGACTTGGCAAATCACCAGCCTCAATCAAGCGGGCAGCATAGTGAAGACTGGCATCAACATCTGAGCCACGGATAGACTTTTGCAGGGCTGAGAGGACATCGTAGTGGCCATCTCCATCCTTATCCATAGTGATGTAGCTTCGCTGCAGGCTATTTTCCATGATGTCTAGAGTGATATGGCGGATGCCCTTGTCATTTTCGGGAGTAGAAAGAACAGCCAAGTCAAGTGAGTTGAAGGCAGAGCGAAGGTCTCCGTTTGTAGAGGTAGCAATGAAATCCAGCGCATCCTCATCTAGTTCTACTGGAAAATCAAAACCACGCTCAGGGTTACTTAGAGCTATCTGCAGGGCCTCTTTGACGTCTTGGTTAGACAGAGGTTCCAACTCAAAAATTTGAACACGGCTACGAATGGCAGGAGTGACAGAGAAGAAAGGATTTTCAGTCGTAGCGCCAATCATGATGACCAGACCACTTTCCAAGAGAGGTAAGAGGAAGTCTTGCTTGGTTTTATCTAGTCTATGAATCTCGTCTAGTAATAGGACGAGACCACCAGAGAATTTAGCCTCTTCCGCAATTTCTTGCAGTCGTTTTTTACTATCAACTGTCGCATTGAAAGTTCGAAAGGCATACTTAGTAGTCCCTGCGATGGCAGAGGCAATACTGGTCTTGCCGATTCCCGGAGGGCCATAGAGAATCATGGAGGACAGGCGGTTGGCTTCCACCATGCGACGAATGATTTTTCCAGGCCCGACCAGATGTTCCTGACCGATGACCTGGTCGATGGTTTTAGGGCGCATGCGAAGCGCGAGATTGTCTGGCATAGCAGTCCTTTCTAACGTAGATTTTCTGATGTATATGTGGTAAGATGGTAGTATCTATTTTAGCATATTTCCGAGCAATCGGGGCGATTTAAGAGTCGCATAGAAAGAGGACAAAATGGCAACATATGGATTTTTAGATGTTTTACAAGAAGAGTTGGACAAGAACTTTCCTTTTGATTATGAGATTAGTTGGGACAAGCGCAATCATGCGGTTGAAGTGAGTTTTTTGCTAGAAGCACAAAATGCTGCAGGGGTGGAGATGCTAGATGAAGACGGAGAGGTTTCATCAGACGACATTCTCTTTGAAGAAGCAGTGCTTTTTTACAATCCTGCCAAATCAACAGTCAATGAGGAAGACTATTTGACGGTCATTCCTTACTTGCCTAAAAAAGGATTTTCTCGCGAATTTTTAGCTTATTTTGCGCTTTTCCTTAAAGATACTGCCGAGGTTGGACTAGATGCTCTCATGGACTTTTTGGAAGACCCAGAAGCAGAAGAATTTGTCATGGAATGGAACCAAGAAGTCTTTGAAGAAGGGAAAGCAGGCTTGGAAGAGGGAGAATTTTATCCTTATCCGAGATACTAGGAGTTGGTTGGAGGTTTTATGAAGAAAATTGGGACTTATTTGATCTATGTGCTAGCTTTTGTATTTATTATGCTAGCTTTTGCTTGTGGAACCATCGCATTTGCAGAGTTGGGGTATGCCGCAGTTTTAGCCTTTACTTTTGGTTATGCCTTCGCTCTTTTAAGTATGTATTTAATCTTTATTCTTCATGAGCTGGGACATGCTTTTTGTGGCTACTTGACAGGCTATCGGCTGGTGGCTTTTGGATTAGGACATTTTATTTTGACCAAAAAGTCAGGCAGGTTTCATCTTAGTAGAACAGCCATTCTGAAAAATGTTGGTGCTCAATACATTGGTTTAAAAGAGGATGAGAGCGATCAAAGAATCATCCTGATGCTTTCAGGAGGCTTGATGGTTCATCTCAGCTTGATGTTATTGGCGATATTGTTTGGATTTTTGACAAGAAGCTGGTATTTTGCAGGGACTTGGATTTTTCTTAATTTGTCTTTCTTCCTAAATAACATTTTGCCAGTCGACATCACCGATGGAGCAAAAATATGGGAATTGCTACAACACCCTGAAAATACGAAATACGCCTACCTGATGTTGAGGCATTCTGCCCAGACCTTGCTAGCTCCTCAAGAATATGATTTAAAAGACTTTATCATGTTGATGAGGAGGCGAGAGGGAGTTTTGCAGAAAGTGTTCAGACTCTTCAGGGCTTGGTATTCATATTGGACGATAATATAGAGCTTGCAAAGCAAGAGTTTCAGTCTGTGCTAGAGAAAACAGATAATCCAATGTCTAAAACTAGTTCTCAATTATACCTTCTTCAAATTGCTCTGATAGAAGGAGATAATAAGAAAGCGGAAGAATATGCAAGTATTCGAGGGGTCAAATCCTTTTTATCTCTAAAAACAGCAGATATGCAGGTCATTCAAGCTTGGTATCAATTTAAGGTAAAGAAAGATGTGGTTCAAACTCACAAGGCTATGAAGATTGCTAGACATAAAATGAATAGCAGCCGGATGTTACGGGATGAGAAAATCTATTATCAAAACTGGTTAGCCGAGCTGGAAGAGGAATTAGCCGAAGGAGTTTAATATGGAAATAGAGATTTCTGATTTCACAGGCTGTAAGATTGCTTTGTTTTGTGGGGATAGGCTCTTGACTATCTTACGCGATGATAAGGCAAGCATTCCCTGGCCCAATATGTGGGAACTTCCAGGCGGCGGACGAGAGGAGGATGAAAGTCCTTTTGAGTGCGTGGCGCGTGAAGTTTATGAAGAACTGGGAATTCATTTGACTGAGGATTGTCTGCTTTGGAGTAAGGTTTATCCAAGTATGCTTTTTGCGGATAAACAATCTGTATTTCTAGTCGGTCAGTTGACACAGAACCAGTTTGACAGTATCGTATTTGGAGATGAAGGTCAGGGCTATCAGTTGATGAATGTCGAGGAATTTCTTAGTTCCAGTCAAGTTGTACCTCAGTTGCAAGAGAGATTAAAAGATTATTTAAAAGTAAGTGATTAGAAAGGATGGTTCAGTTAAATTTCTAAACTGAACTCGCCCTAAACACTGTGCCAAAAAGATAAACTTCTCTTAGACATAAGCGTCTTCAGAGAATTTCCTATTTTGGCTTTGTGTTTTACGGGCTTGGTATCTTAATGATGGAAACATGGCAAGAGTTAAAAGTTACAGTTAAGCGTGAGGGGGAGGAATTGGTTTCCAACCTCCTGATTGAGCTGGGAGCGCAAGGTGTTGCGATTGAAGACAGCATGGACTATGTGGGAAATGTCGACCGCTTCGGCGAGATTTTCCCAGAGGTTGAGCAGCAAGAAGAAATCGTTGTGACAGCCTATTACCCTGAAACGGTAGATGTGGAAGTGGTTGAGGCAGACTTGCAGGCTCGCTTAGCAGAATTGACAGATTTTATGGATTTGGGAGAGGTCAAGATGGGGACAACTGCCTTGGCTGAGGAAGATTGGGCTGACAATTGGAAGAAATACTATGAACCCGCTCGTATCACTCATGACTTGACCATCGTGCCGTCTTGGACAGACTATGAGGCGACTGCGGGAGAAAAGATTATCAAGCTGGATCCAGGTATGGCGTTTGGTACTGGGACGCATCCAACAACTAAGATGAGCCTCTTTGCCTTGGAACAGATTCTTCGTGGTGGGGAAACAGTGCTAGATGTGGGGACTGGATCAGGCGTCCTCTCCATTGCTAGCTCGCTGCTTGGTGCCAAGGAAATTTTCGCCTATGACCTAGATGATGTGGCAGTTCGGGTCGCTCAGGAAAATATTGAGCTAAACCCTGGTATGGAAAACATCCATGTAGCAGCAGGAGACTTGCTTAAGGGTGTGGAGATTGAAGCAGATGTCATCGTGGCCAATATTTTGGCGGATATCCTAGTTCATCTGACGGATGATGCTTATCGCTTGGTCAAGGATGAAGGCTATCTCATCATGAGTGGAATTATTAAGGACAAGTGGGATATGGTTCGCGAGTCGGCTGAGTCAGCTGGATTTTTCCTTGAAACCCACATGGTTCAAGGGGAATGGAATGCCTGTGTCTTTAAGAAAACCAAGGATATTTCAGGTGTGATTGGAGGCTAGCATGCAACAGTATTTTGTCAAAGGCAGTGCTGTCTCTCCTGTCACCATCGAGGACAAGGAAACCAGCAAGCATATGTTTCAGGTTATGCGCTTGAAAGAAGATGATGAGGTTACTTTGGTATTTGATGATGGAATTAAGCGCTTGGCGCGTGTGCTGGATGTGGAAGCCCGTCAGTTTGAGTTAATCCAAGAATTGGCTGACAATGTGGAACTGCCAGTCCAAGTGACCATTGCATCCGGCTTTCCCAAGGGGGACAAGCTGGAGTTTATCACTCAAAAAGTAACCGAACTGGGTGCCAGCCAAATCTGGGCCTTCCCTGCCGATTGGTCCGTTGCTAAGTGGGATGGCAAGAAATTGGGTAAAAAGGTTGAAAAACTAGAAAAAATTGCCCTTGGAGCAGCAGAGCAAAGTAAGCGTAATGTTGTCCCAAGTATCCAGCTTTTTGAGAAGAAAGCAGATTTTCTAGCCCAACTTGACCAGTTTGACCGCGTCGTAGTGGCTTATGAAGAGTCGGCCAAAGAAGGAGAAAGCGCTGCGCTTTTACAAGCAGTTACTGGACTCGAGAAAGGAGACAAATTGCTCTTTATCTTTGGTCCAGAAGGTGGTCTGTCACCTGCAGAAATTGAGAGTTTTGAAGCTAAAGGAGCCGTATTGGCAGGACTTGGTCCTCGCATTCTAAGAGCAGAAACAGCACCGCTTTACGCCTTATCAGCCCTTAGTGTTTTATTAGAATTAGAGAAATGAGAGGAAGAAAATGGAACAAAAACACCGTTCAGAATTTCCAGAGAAGGAACTTTGGGATTTAACAGCCCTATACCAAGACCGTGAGGATTTCTTGCGTGCAATCGAGAAGGCTCGTGAAGACATCAACCAATTTAGTCGTGATTACAAGGGCAATCTTCATACTTTCGAGGATTTCGAGAAGGCCTTTGCGGAATTGGAACAAATCTACATTCAGATGAGCCATATTGGCAACTATGGCTTTATGCCGCAGACGACAGACTATAGCAATGACGAATTTGCCAATATTGCACAAGCTGGGATGGAATTCGAAACAGATGCCAGCGTAGCCTTGACCTTTTTTGACGATGCCTTGGTGGAAGCTGATGAGGAAGTCTTGGACCGTTTGGGTGAGTTGCCACATTTAACAGCTGCCATTCGTCAGGCCAAAATCAAAAAAGCCCACTATCTAGGGGCTGATGTGGAGAAGGCCTTGACCAATCTGGGTGAAGTTTTCTACAGTCCACAGGACATTTACACTAAGATGCGAGCTGGGGATTTCGAAATGGCCGACTTTGAAGTCAATGGCAAGACCTACAAAAACAGCTTTGTCACCTATGAAAATTTCTACCAAAACCATGAGGATGCTGAGGTTCGTGAGAAATCTTTCCGTTCCTTCTCAGAAGGTCTTCGTAAGCACCAAAATACGGCTGCAGCAGCCTATCTAGCCCAAGTCAAGTCTGAAAAACTATTGGCAGATATGAAGGGCTACGAATCAGTTTTTGATTATCTTCTAGCTGAGCAGGAAGTGGATCGTGCCATGTTTGACCGCCAGATTGACCTCATCATGAAGGATTTTGCGCCCGTTGCTCAGAGATACCTCAAGCATGTTGCCAAGGTAAATGGTCTTGAAAAGATGACTTTTGCAGACTGGAAATTGGACTTGGACAGCGCCCTTAATCCTCAAGTGACCATTGACGACGCCTATGATTTGGTCATGAAGTCAGTAGAACCTTTGGGGCAGGAATATTGTCAGGAAGTTGCGCGCTATCAAGAAGAGCGCTGGGTGGACTTTGCTGCTAACAGTGGCAAGGATTCTGGCGGCTATGCAGCGGACCCATATCGCGTGCATCCTTATGTTCTCATGAGCTGGACAGGTCGTTTGAGCGATGTCTATACCTTGATTCATGAAATCGGGCATTCTGGTCAATTCATCTTTTCAGATAATCACCAGAGCTACTTCAACGCCCACATGTCGACCTACTATGTTGAAGCGCCGTCAACTTTCAATGAATTGCTCCTCAGTGACTACTTGGAGCACCAGTCTGACGACCCTCGTCAAAAACGTTTCGCCCTTGCTCACCGTTTGACAGACACCTACTTCCATAACTTTATCACTCACCTTTTGGAAGCAGCCTTCCAGCGTAAAGTGTATACATTGATTGAAGAAGGAGAGACCTTCGGGGCAAGCAAACTAAATAGCATTATGAAGGAAGTCTTGACGGATTTCTGGGGAGATGCCATTGAAATCGACGATGATGCAGCTTTGACTTGGATGCGCCAAGCTCACTACTACATGGGCTTGTATAGTTACACTTACTCAGCTGGACTTGTGATTTCGACTGCAGGTTACCTCCATCTTAAAAACTCTGAGAATGGAGCTGAAGACTGGCTCAATCTCCTCAAATCAGGTGGTAGCAGGACACCACTTGAGTCAGCTATGATTATCGGAGCAGATATCTCTACAGATAAACCACTCCGTGATACCATCCAATTCTTGTCAGGCACAGTTGACCAGATTATCGCTTACAGTGCCCAGTTGGGAGCGTAAAGATTGGACAGAGTTTTAGGAGAATAATATGAATAGAATCAAAGAATGGCTAGAGCAAGATCCCAAAAGAATGCATTTTATCAAAATTGGTCTAGTTTTGTGGGGAATCATTTTATTGATTGCTCTACCTACTCTCTATCTTGTATTGAGTGGAGTCGGTATTTGGTATTTTGTAAAGAAAGCACCAGATATTCGAAAAAGAAATTTAATGATAGGGCTTTTCATTGTTAGTTTTGTTGCAGTTGCTCTCCAAACCCCAACTGTTACAAAGAAAACTTCATCTTCTCAATCAGAAACTAAGCAGACTGTGACATCTACTGCTTCGACATCTTCAACGACGGATACTTCATCTAGCATAGAGGAGGCGAAACGAATCGAAGACGAGAAAAAAGCTAAAGAAAAAGCAGAAGAAGAGAGAATTGCCAAAGAAAAAGCTGCAAATGAGTTGCAAGAAAAAGGTGAAGACTTAGTCAAACAATTGGAAGAAAGTCAAGATGCGAGTCAAGTGCAGTCTGCCAAAGAAACAGTTAATCAAATTGAAAATAACGATAAAAAGGCAGAATTGCTCGATAGGATAGGTACAGTTGAGTCATTAATTTCTCAAAAAGAAGAGGAGAAAAGAATTGCTCATGAAGCTGAGACTAAAGCCCAACAGCAAGATAGAATTGTTTACGTCGCTAAGAATGGGCAAGCGAAAGTATATTGGTATAACAAGGATAGAATGCCGTCAAATACTAATAAAGCCAACGTTGTCGAGATGACAGAGGCTGATGCAATTGCTGCAGGCAAACGTCCATCTAAAAAAGAATAAGATAGAAAGTTATCTTGGACGTCTTTTTGAACAGTTGCTAGAAATGTAGAGGTATTGACCATGTATCAAGAGTTACTTAGAAAAATAGCAGAAGAAAAACCAAGTTATCATCAGGAGGAAATCCAGTATTTGCTTGATCATTTGGGAGATCCTTCTCCAGAAATTCGCGATGATCTTGTTTTTACAAGCTTTGCTAGAGGGATTCAGGAAGAGCTATTTACACAGGAACAATTTTATTTCATTGCTGAAGGGATTTCATCTGATGGAGGACTAGACAAAGAGATTGATAAGGTAGGCTTGTCAACACTTGAACGTTCTTTTAGGGCGCTTATTTATGCAAATCTCTTGTCTGCGGATGCCAATCAGCAATCGATTTTTTATCAGGGATTAAATGCAGGAATTCGTAATGTCCTTTTAAATCAAGGTTTGTATTATCTTTCAAAAGAAAAGGATACAAGGGGTTTTTCAAGTCAGTATGGTTGGGTTCATGCTTTTGCACATGGAGCCGATTTACTGACAGAGGTGGTTTGTCATCCAAACTTTCCTAAAAACAGAGTTCATGAAGTATTTGAGATACTTGGCCAACTATTTAAAAGAGTTTCGATTCGCTTTACAGATGATGAAGATTGGCGTTTAGCCAGAGTGCTTTATGAACCGATTTTACAAGGGAAGTTGGAGCAAGAGCAAGTGACTTCTTGGATAAAAGCTGTTGACTTTCTGATAGAAGAAAGGGAAGATTTTTATAAATTTTCCAACTTTAAGTCCTGTCTGTTGGAAGTCTATGTCCAACTTGACCAGAGAAATAGTTTACAAGATGACTTGAAAGAAGCTATCCAGTATTTTCAATACTAGGGATTAGCTAATATTACTTTTTGAAAGAGTTTCTATTGTATTCTCCTAACTAATAATGAAAACTAATAAAAGAGGTTGAATCGTTTTCCAACCTCTTTTCCTGTATCTTAATGGAATTGCATACCACCATCAACGATAATGGTTTGTCCTGTAATGTAGTTTGAATCTGGTCCTGCAAGGAAGCTGACGGCAGCAGCCACATCTTCTGGTTCAGATAGACGTTTTAGAGTAATATCTTTTGCAAATGTCTGCATACCCCACTCGTCATCTTTTCCTGCATTTTTACCAACTTCATGAGCGATATCGTACATCATTGGTGTTTTAACAATACCTGGTGCGTAGGCGTTAACAGTGATGCCTGAGTCTGCTAAATCACGTGCTAATGTTTGCGTAATTCCGCGAACAGCAAATTTGGTTCCGCCATAAACAGTTAGATTTGGATTGCCGACTACACCAGCTTGAGAAGTTGCGTTGATAATTTTACCTCCGTGGCCAAGTGCTTTAAATTGCGCTTGTGCAGCTTGTGAACCCCAAATGACACCACCAACGTTGATACCGAAAGTGCGTGTAAATTGTTCCTCAGTAATTGTATCAAGAGGAGTAGTTGGAGCAACACCAGCATTATTTACGACAACATTCAAATCACCAAAATGGTCAACAACTTTTTGAAATGCTTGGGCAACTTCTGCCTGTTTCGAAACATCGGCCACGACAGCGAAGGCATTTTCAGCTGATAATTCGGCAACAGCCTTTTCAGCTGTTTCGGGATTGTAGTCTAAGACTCCTACCTTAAAGCCATCTTGAACCAATCGTTTTGCGATTGCAAAACCGATTCCTTGACCTGCACCTGTGACAATAGCAACTTTAGACATATGATTCCTCCTTGGTATCCACGATACCATTCAAACGTTCATAAAAGAACAGCAAAGTTGTAAAAATTAGTTCAAATTAGGGAATAAATAACATATCTGAACTATGTTAATAGTATATACCTTTAGAAAAAATGTTTCAAATAAACACTACCGTTTTTATAGAATTTTATCCCGAAAATTTCCAATCAATTTTCTTGAAACCCTTTCCCTCTTTTGATAGACTAGTATTTAGTTTTTAAAAAAGGAGAAAGAAAATGAAAAAATTTGTCGCTGAGTTAATCGGTACTTTCATGCTTGTGTTCATCGGAACAGGAGCTGTTGTTTTTGGAAATGGTCTTGATGGTCTTGGACACCTTGGAATTGCTTTTGCCTTTGGTTTGGCAATCGTAGTCGCAGCTTTCTCAATCGGGACTGTTTCAGGTGCTCACTTGAACCCAGCTGTTTCGATTGCTATGTTTGTTAACAAACGTTTGTCATCTTCTGAGCTTGTAAACTACATCCTTGGACAAGTAGTTGGAGCTTTCTTAGCATCTGCTTCTGTATTCTTCCTCTTGGCAAATTCAGGTATGTCAACTGCTAGTCTTGGTGAAAATGCCTTGGCAAACGGTGTCACTGTCTTTGGTGGTTTCTTGTTTGAAGTCATCGCAACTTTCTTGTTTGTCTTGGTTATCATGACTGTGACATCAGCAAGCAAGGGCAATGGCGCGATTGCTGGTTTGGTAATCGGTTTGTCATTGATGGCTATGATTCTTGTGGGATTGAACATTACTGGACTTTCAGTAAACCCAGCTCGTAGCTTGGCACCAGCTGTTTTGGTAGGTGGCGCAGCCCTTCAACAAGTATGGATTTTCATCCTTGCACCAATCGCTGGTGGTGTTCTTGCAGCCCTCGTTGCGAAAAACCTCCTTGGAACAGAAGAATAATTGAAACTCAAAAAGCCTTGCTCCTCATCTTGAGGAACAGGGCTTTTTCGTATGAGTTTAACGGTTGTCAACTTTCTCTGGATAAAGGTCGTGTTGGAAGAGGCGTTGTTCTGCCAAGCCTTCATACTTAGTTCCTGGCTTACCGTAGTTGTAGTAGGGGTCGATTGAAATGCCACCGCGCGGAGTGAATTTACCCCAGACCTCTAAATAGCGAGGGTCTAGCAAGTTGACCAAGTCTTTCCCGATGGTGTTGATACAGTTTTCGTGGAAATCTCCGTGGTTTCGGTAGCTAAAGAGGTAGAGTTTGAGGGATTTTGACTCGACACAGAGCTTGTCAGGGATGTAGGAAATATAGATAGTTGCAAAGTCTGGCTGAGCGGTAATAGGGCAAAGTGAGGTAAATTCAGGACAGTTAAATTTGATGAAATAGTCATTTTCCACATGACGATTGTCAAAGGATTCGAGGACTTCTGGTTGATACTCGAAAATGTAGTTAGTTTCTTTGTTGCCCAGTAGGCTTAGGTTTTTCATTTCTTCTTGTTGTGACATGATTTTTTCTTTCTAATTTAAACACCACGTTGATTATCGTAGAGGAGGGTATGCAGTTGAGGAAGGACGCGGACATTGCCCCAGCTATCGTCGGCAGCGATGCGTTCCCAGAGTTCTTTGAGACGATCCAATTGGTCTTGGACAATATTACCTGTAGCCTTGGGCTCAGGATTTCCAGCCGATAAGAAGAGGACATCTGGTTGGTAGCGTTCTTGTATGCCTCTGGCAAAGGCCAAATCTGCATCGTCAAAGACAGGGATTTTAAAGGTGACCTTGTCTGGATCCAGTTGGGAAACGATAAAGTCCAGGGTCTCAAAGTTGACTTCCATCTTGGATGAAGGAGGTTTGGGACTGAGAGTAACCTGGTCGATGTCTTTCAACCAATTTTGCCAGCGGGAGCCTTGGGTCTCAACAGCTAGAGTGACACCACGTTCCTTGAGTTTGGTTACTAGCTCAGCCATGTTGGCTGCTAGGATAGCAGGATTTCCCCCAGATAGGGTGACATAGTCGTAGCTCCCCAATTTATCCAAGGCAGCAATGACCTCGTCAGCTGTCATGCGAGTTGGTTTTTCAGAACCATCCCAAGTGAAGGCAGAATCACACCAGTCGCAGTGGTAGTCGCAACCTGCAGTGCGGACAAACATGGTTTTCTGCCCAATAGCACGGCCTTCGCCTTGAAAGGTTGGCCCAAAAATTTCCAAAACTGGTAGTTTGAGGACACGTTCCCTAGTCATCTAACCACTCCCGTCTAAACTCTGCAAAGGCAGTCGGAGTTTCATAGAGGCGAACATATTCCAAACGGAGACCACGTTCGTCTGGCAACTCTTGGTTCATGGTTTGGAAAATCCAGTAAACCATATTTTCAGCAGTCGTGTTCATATAGGGAAGAGTTTCGTTTAGATAGCGATGATCCAAGTGGGGCTCTAAGTAGTTCTTGTAGATGGCTTTGATATCTCCGAAATCGTAGGCCATGCCACGTTCATCTAAAAAACCACTGACAGCAATTTGCAAATGATAGGTGTGACCATGAAGGGATTTGCATTTTCCCTCATAGTGAAAGAGATGGTGGGCAGCATCAAAAGTAAATTCTTTGGAGACTAGAGTCCGATAAGGATTGTAGACAAGAGACTCCCCAGTTTCTTGTTTGATTTCTTTGGGTGCAAAAAACATTAGTCCTCTCCTTTCTGTGAGAGATAAACATCTAGACCATGCTGACGTAGATGGCAGGCTGGGCAATCTCCACAGCCACTTCCGATAATCCCGTTGTAGCAGGTTAAGGTCTTTTCACGAACGTAGTCAAAGGCACCGAGTTGGTCAGCCAATTCCCAAGTTTCAGCCTTGTCTAGCCACATGAGAGGTGTTTGGATAACGAAGTCGTAATCCATGGCAAGGTTGAGGGTAACATTAAGGGATTTTACAAAGACATCTCTACAATCGGGGTAGCCTGAAAAGTCTGTTTCGCAGACACCTGTCACGATGTCTTTAATGCCTCGTTGCTTAGCAAGAACTGCCGCAAAGGACAGAAAGAGGTGGTTGCGACCGTCAACGAAGGTATTGGGAATCTCTCCCTCTTTTTGCTCAATCTCCAGATCAGAAGTCAAGGCATTTTCAGTGATTTGTCCCAGCAGAGACATATCTAAGATATGATGACGAATCCCCTGTTCCTTAGCGATTTCTCTAGCGATTTGAATTTCGAGATGATGGCGTTGGCCGTAAGCGAAGGTGACAGCTTCGACTGTTTCATAGTGTTCTTTAGCCCAAAAGAGGCAGGTTGTGGAATCTTGACCGCCACTAAAGACGACCAAGGCAGATTGACGTTTCATAGTACTCCTTCCAAAATGGGAAATGTTCAGAGCACGCAAAAAGCTCCCTTGAGGGAGCTAAAAAATACCAAGTAGAGGTTTTTTTTAGCGATGGCATGTCCCAAACATCGTAATATTCTACTTACAGTCTAGCATATTTTTTGAAAAATAGCAAAGGGCAAGAAAAAAGAGACCAAAGCAAGTACTTGGTCTCTCGTTTGATTAGCTCAATTCAGCAACGATGGCCTTGATTTGTTCTGCTGTGTGAACACCAGCAACTTGTTTGACAACTTGGCCGTCTTTTTTGAAGAGAAGAGTTGGGATAGACATGATTCCAAAGGCACGAGCTGTGTTTGGATTTTCATCAACGTCCATTTTAACGATTTTCAAAACATCTTCTGAAAGCTCTTCAGACAATTTGTCCAAGATTGGACCTTGCATACGACATGGACCACACCAAGTTGCCCAGAAGTCTACCAAGACCAAACCGTCTTTAGTTTCTTGTTCGAATGTTGCATCTGTAATTGCTTTTGCCATTGTATTTCTCCTTTTTTAGTTATATTGGCTTAAATCTTGTTTCTTGAGATAGAAGAAGATATCTCCGTAAGTCCCATGATAGTCCAAATCATGACCGTTGTAAGTTAATTTTTGGACTGGGTAGTAGTCTGCGACGCCGATAAGGCAAGCTTGTTGCGAACGATCAAAATCTTCATAAGACTCGAAAGTCACAGTTCTTTCGTTCTTGCTGGCATCTAGATAGGTAATTTCAATCATTTTAAAAACTCCTTTGTTTAATGATGACTTTATTTTACTCCTTGTAAAAGAGAATGTCAAGAAAAATGATTGCGCACGCAACTTTTTTCCAAAATCATCTTAAAGCAAGAAATCCAAACCTGTTTCCAAGCTTTCTTCGACAGCCTTTTGTAGAGAGGCCAGTGTCTTTTGCCCATCACTTGTCAGGCAGATAAAGCTAGAGCGTCTATCTTGATCGCAACACCTGCGACTGAGTAGACCGCAATTTTTAGCTTCCAAGCGAGCCACCATCCGAGAAACAGCGCTTGGGCTCAGATGAAGTTTGTCTGGTAGGTCAATCTGGCGTAGAGATTTTTCTTGGGCCAAGTCCAGATAGTAGAGCAGGTAAAACTCTTTCAAGGTCAGACTTTGGTCACTCTGCTGGGCAATGATCTCTTCCAAGAGATTTTCGATTTCTTTCTGACGCCGATTGAAGTCAAACCATTTTTCCAAATAGGTCATAGTATCTCCTTTCTTTTGAGAGTTATAAATAGAAGAATGTCCATTAACGGACAGTCTCTGCATCACAAGATGATTGCGCATGCAATAATTATACTACTTTTCAAGAATGCTGGCAAGAAGGACGATGAAATCTTTTATCCTAAATCACGCCTGTTTATGCTAGTCTTCAATTGCCTGTATCCCCTTTCTTCTTAAACTTTCATCGACTCTTGTGTATTTCCTTGAAATTTTCTGAAAAAAGAGTAAACTGGTATGCAAGAAGTCTATTTCGTGGAGTTTAGGATGAAATTATATGTTCAATTAATGATCCTCTTTGTGATTTCTCTAATCGGAGAGGGGATTTCCAGTTTCTTTCATTTGCCCATACCAGGCAGTATTATCGGTTTGATTATTCTCTTTCTAGCCCTACAATTCAAGTGGCTGAGAACAAGGCATGTCAACATGGTCGGGAATTTCTTGCTGGCCAATATGACCATTCTCTTTTTACCACCAGCAGTGGGAATTATGGAAAAGTTTGATGTGATTGCTCCCTATCTTTTGTCAATTGTTTTGATTGTCTTTTTTGCGGCTGTTATTAATATTATCCTTATTGCCTTGGTGGTTCAGTTTATCAAGAGACGATTTGAGGGAGATTATGAGAAAGGAGATACCAAATGAGTGAATTTGTTTCTAATCCCCTGTTCGGGCTTGCCCTGTCTATCCTAGCTTATCTAGTGGGAATGCTGATTTACAGACGTTTTCCTCATCCATTGACAACGCCCTTGCTTTTGTCAGCTGTTTTCATTATTATCTTTCTAAAGGTGACGGGGATTTCTTACCAAGATTACTACCAAGGTGGGGTTTATCTGAATAACTTGATTGTCCCATCGACCGTGGCTCTAGGGATTCCGCTTTACAAGAGTTTTCACTTGATGAAGCACCATGCTCGTAGTATTCTCTTTGGAAGTCTGTTAGCTGTAGTGGTTAATACCTCTTTCACAGCCCTTGTGGCTAAAATCTTTGGCATGGACTTTTTCCTAGCCATTTCTCTCTTTCCTAAGTCAGTGACAACCGCTATGGCAGTGGGAATTACAGAAAAATTGCAAGGTCTGACCACTGTGACCTTGGTGGTTGTAGTGGCAACTGGGATTTTAACCAGTGTTATCGGCCCAACCATTTTGAAGTGGTTGAAAATTGATGACCCAGTAGCTGTTGGTCTTTCCCTTGGAGGAACAGGTCATGCTGTCGGAACGGGAACAGCCTTTCGATACGGTTCTGTAGCAGGAGCCATGGGTGGTTTGGCTATCGGTGTCACCGGTATTCTCTATGTTTTTGTCAGCCCTATTGTAGCCAGTTTGATATTGAGTTAAAAAGCAAGGAATTCGGGTTCCTTGCTTTTTCAAATCGTATGTTATAGAGTATTACTTTTCTTTTCTTAGGTGAATGACTTGATCGTAGTGGTTTAAGTCTTCTTCTGTGTAGTGGTGAATGACTTCAATAACCGTTTGAGGTAGGGAGAAGAGCAAGTCGCTAATTTTTCTGCTATTTTCCGAGTCAAGATTGGCCTTGATTTCATCTGCTAAGATGAGTTGGTTGTCATGGTAGAGGGCGCGGGCGATTTCTAGGCGTTGTTTCTCGCCACCAGACAGACTATCATTACTGAGCGTTCGATTTTTCAAATGTTCTAAACCTGTTTTTTTGAGGATATGATTTAAAGTCTCTGGATTTTTATCCAGTCCTAGAAGGATATTGTCTTCCAGAGATAGCGTGTCAAAGTAATGGCTATCTTGGAGGATATAGGAACTAAAGCTTGTGATTTCTTGACGTGACAGGTTCTGACCAGCAAAGCTAATCTGTCCACTTGTCGGTGTCTCTTCTCCATGAATGATATTGAGCAGGGTTGTCTTACCAGAGCCACTTTCCCCGATAATGGCAATTTTTTCTCCTTGCTTGATGTACATGGAAATCGGAGACAGGAGGCTATTCCCATCTTTTTCTAGGGAGATGGTGTTAAGCTGGATAGGGAAAATATTTTCTATGCTTCTAGGCGAGATGAAGTTAGACTGGCCCAAAAGTTTTTGGTATTTGTTGAGAAGAGTTCTATTCGCTTTTCGGGTGTTGGTAAAGTAAGCCAACTCTTGGAATTGATAACCGATATTATGGGAAACCAGATAGATGGCCACAAAACTCGCCGCATCTAAATAATTATAGTAGGTCATAAAGCCACCGATGACGATAGGTGTGACAGAACAAAAGGCATCGATGCTATTGATTAAGAGACTGTTTAAAGTTCGTTGCTTTTCATAGTTAATTTCGGTATCTAGACTGGTTTGTAATTGCTTTTGATAGCGAGCAAAAAAGTAGTCTTGCCCCTGATAATGGCGAATTTGTTGGCTGCCACCAATAAAATTTGTCAAGCTTGATAAGTAGCTCTGGTTAACAGTTGACCGCTTTTCAGAAAGTGAATCCAAGCGCTTTGATCCGATAGCACTGCAGAGTACAGGAAAGGAGTAGAAGAGGATGAAAATCAAGCCTAAGTAAAAATTGGTCCACAAGGCATAGAGAATGGACACAGTGGTGAAACCAAGAGAAGAAATGATGATGACGGTTGGCTCGATATAGCTTTCTTCTAGTTGCTTGACGTCGTTTTCTAGGTCAGACAAAATATCCTTTTCATCAATCTCATAACTGCTTAAAAATCGCTTGAAAATAGCACTCTTGATTCCATATTTAAAGTCAGTAATCAAACGGGCGTAGTAATAGCGTTTCCCAGCTAAGCCTAGTAATAGAATGAGGTTTCCAAGGATTCCCAAAATCAAAACTTTCCAAAGAAGGCCTAGTTCTTGATTGGTAAAACTAGCAACAATGTTCTGAACAAGGGCTGGTGTGATAATCGCTTCCAGCCAGGTAACGGCAATAGAAAAGAAGTAAAGTATGAGGTGTTTCTTAGTAACAAATCTTCTCAGCATAAAGAGTTGACCTCCTTATCGATATACATGTAATTAGTTTTAAAGTCATTATACTCCTTTATCTCAAATACTTCATATAAAAATATAATTTTTGGTGGATATACAATTAAATGACAATGTCAAAATGTAACAGATTAAATAAAAAGCGAACAAAACAGAATTTGTTGTTTCGATTCGCTTTTTGTATTATCAT
Source organism: Streptococcus humanilactis (assembly GCF_019448275.1). Classification (GTDB taxonomy): domain Bacteria; phylum Bacillota; class Bacilli; order Lactobacillales; family Streptococcaceae; genus Streptococcus; species Streptococcus humanilactis. The sequence continues at coordinate 83,918 of NZ_JAHXBZ010000002.1, forward strand.
CTAGATTTTTCTTGTAGCTCTGATAACATTTAGTCTGAGCAGGTACACTAATAGCTGATGGAATAAAATGTGTACATTAGATTATTTCCAAGCGCCACTGGCATCTACATAGTAGCCATCTGGTGTGTAGGTATTGTGAAGCATCTTACCTGATGAAGCGAGGTAGTACCAAGATCCACTATCTTTTACCCAGCCTGTTGCCATAGAACCTGAGTTGTTTAGATAATACCAAGATCCACTATCTTTGATCCAACCTGTCGCCATAGAACCTGAGTCTTTTAGGTAATACCAAGAGTGATTATCATATAGCCAGTCACTAGCAATCATAGCTCCTGATGATTTAAAGGCATACCAGTTGCCACCTTGATAGAGCCAAGTTTGATTGAACATGACTCCTTTATCATTCATAAAGTACCAAGTTCCCTTGTCCTTAACCCAAGCATTTTTAACTAATTGCCCTTGTTTTTGATAGTACCAGCTTTCACTGTAATTCTTTTTTAGCCAACTTTCTGCTTTTAGAATCGGATAAAGTATTTTGAAGGCTCCTGCCCCCCTGTAGGAATGACTGATAACTCCTGGTTTTTGAAGTTTCAATTCTTCATAGTCGTCTGCCCAAGCAAAGACTTTTTGACCATTGACAGTCTCTGGTAAGGTAGCAGTGTAGGTCTTAGTTTGATAGTCCCATTTTGCATCAAGGTAGGTGTGTTGATCATTTGATTCGTCAATACGGAAGTAACCACTCTTTCCACCGTCATTATATACATCATCTACTACTTTAGTGGACCAGGTCTTTACTTCATTTCCACTCTTGGCTTCTACCTTGATATCCCCTCTATAGCCATAAGGAACGTAGAAATTCAGGTAACGCCCCTCTACACCCATCATAGACTTGTCCTTTTCTTGACCTAGGAAATTGACAGTTTGATCTTGACCATTGAGACTAACCGTCCACTCGATTTTCTCAGTTTTTGGCAAATCCAATACTTTGATATCTACTTCATTGCCATTGTCAAATTGAAGAATTTTGCCATCTTGATACTTAATACCACCCTTGACAACCCATTCTTCTTTCAATTCGAAGGCCTTTCCTGAATGAGGGAAAGCTAGTAAAGCTAAACCTGCTAGAGATAAACCAAATAATGTGATTTTTTTTGATACTTTCATTTTCTTAACCCCTTATTTTTGGAATAAAACAAATTGACTGTTTTCTGGATAAACTGATACATGTTGCTCCTTATTACTGCTTGATGCAGCTTCAAGGACTAGAGGATAAGAGTATTGATACAGTTCCTCTAAAGTGATTTTTCCGTTAGTATTGGTGTCTGCCATAGGCGAAATCATTCTATTTTGAAGTGAATCCCAACCTGTACCCATTGCCCAGTATCTGGTGGCAAGACTACCTACTCCGACTGCACTATACGATTTTTCACCTTTCCAAGAGGCACATAGTACGAGGAATTTAGAATCAAGCATTTCACCATTCTTACTTGCTGGATCTCCTGTTGAAAATCCTGCCAAAAATGCTTGTTCATCAAATCTTTCTTCAGAATTGGAGACGGCCTTTTCATCTGATTTACCTACATCTATAATTTTTCCTGAATAGCAACAATCCAGCATAACCACAAACTTACCTTTGTATTGTTTCAGTATAGATGCTAATTCCCAACCTGAAAAGGATGTTTTATCGCTACCAATGGCTATCGTCCCATCTTCTCCTCCATGACAAGTAAGGTAAAGATAGTTCACATCGCTTTCGCTAGAAGATTTGAAAAGTTCTTCCATTTTTGCAATAATCTCAGCTTTTGTCTTATCAGGGAACCGAACAACTTCGCTAAAGTTTTGGTTACTAAAAACCTTTTCCATAGCATTAACGTCTTCGATAGGTACTTCTATCGTTGATGTTTCACCAAGAACTAAAGCACGGCGATTAATCGTTTGTCTTGCTCCACTACTAGCAAAGAAATAAGTATCATCTCCAATATTGTGCCAACCTGTCTGCATAGCACCGCTATCAGCTAAATAATATTGTTTTCCTTCGATAGTCTGTAGGCCAGTTTGCATGACACCGCTAGTATTTAAATAGTACCAACTACCAGAAATCAAACACCAGCCTGTTTTCATAGCACCACTATCATCTAGATAATACCAATTTCCATACTCATTGAACCAACCTGTTTTCATCCAACCTTCACTATCAAAATAGTACCAGGTTTCATTGATCTTTTCCCACCCGTTTTTAGTGTAAGAACCGTCAGAATGTTTATACCACCAACGGCCATTCGATTGAATCCAACTGCCGTCAGAGTGACTATAAGCCTTGGGAGAAATAGATTCTTGAGCAGAAACTGGACTATTTACTGGTAGTGTTGTCACTAGGCTCAGTAAAGCAACTGATGACAATAAAATTTTTTTCATAATCATATTGTCCTTTCTGTTTTATTTTTGTATAATCATAATCATATCACAAATAAAAAAACAGGTTTAATTTTTTGCAGAAATGGAAGAGGAATACTATGGAAAATTTTGGAGCAGTTTTAAAGTGCTTGCCTTTTGTAGTATAATTGTCTTGCATCTCTGTGCCTTTCTTATGTTTTTGACTGAATAAAAGTCTAATAAGTAGGAGAGGTTCTTTTCCATAATTTCTCGAATAGAATACAAAAAGCGAACAAAACAGAATTTGTTGTTTCGATTCGCTTTTTGTATTATTAAATAGATTTTTCTTGTAGTTCTGATAACATTTAGTCTGAGCAGGTGCACTAATAGCTGATGGAATAAAATGTATACTTTAGCTTATTTCCAAGCGCCACTGGCATCTACATAGTAACCATCAGGTGTATAGGTGTTGTGAAGCATCTTACCAGTTGAAGCAAGATAGTACCACTGACCGCCATCTTTTACCCAACCAGTCGCCATAGCACCTGAATTGCTTAGGTAATACCAAGAGCCACTATCTTTGAGCCAGCCTGTTGCCATAGCACCTGAGTCTTTTAGGTAATACCAAGAGTGATTATCATATAGCCAATCACTAGCAATCATGGCTCCTGATGGTTTAAAGGCATACCAGTTGCCACCTTGATAGAGCCAAGTTTGATTGAACATGACACCTTTATCATTCATAAAGTACCAGCTTCCATTGTCCTTAACCCAAGAATTTTGAACTAATTGACCTTGTTTTTGATAGTACCAGGTTTCATCGTCACTATTTTTTCGATTTAGCCAGCTTTCTGCTTTTACAATCGGATAAAGTGTTCTGAAGGCTCCTCCCCCCTTGTAGGAATGACTGATAACTCCTGGTTTTACAAGTTTCATACCACCAGACTCCTCTGCCCAAGCAAAAACTTTTTGACCATTGACAGTCTCTGGTAAGGTGGCAGTATAAGTCTTGGTTTGATAGTCCCATTTGGTATCAAGGTAGGTGTATTGATCATTAGATTCTTTAATATGGTAGTAGCCTCTCTTTCCACCGTCATGATATACATCATCAACCACTTTAGTGGACCAGGTCTTCACCTCATTTCCGCTCTTGGCCTCTACCTTGATATCTCCTCTATAGCCATATGGAACATAGAAATTCAGGTAACGTCCTTCTTCACCGATATTGGATCTATCCACTTCTTGAGCTAGGAAATTGACAGTCTGGTCTTGACCATCTAAAGTAACTTTCCACTCGATTTTCTCAGTTGTTGGCAAATCCAAGGCTTTGATATCTATGTCATGGCCATTGTTAAATCGAAGAATTTTACCATCTTGATATTGAACACCACCCTTAATACGCCATACCTCTTGTAGCTCAAAAGCTTTGGCAGATTGAGGAAGAATAAACATAGCCAACCCTGCCAATGACAAACTAAATAGTGTGATTTTTTGTGATATTTTCATTTTATGAACTCCTTATTTTTTGAATAAAACAAATTGACTGTTTTTTGGATAAACTGATACATGTTGCTCTTCGTGAATTTGTGATGCAGCTTCAAGGACTAGAGGATAAGAGTATTGATACAGTTCCTCTAAAGTAATTTTTCCGTTAGTATTGGTGTCTGCCATAGGCGAAATCATTCTATTTTGAAGTGGATCCCAACCTGTACCCATTGCCCAGTATCTAGTGGCAAGACTACCTACTCCGACCGCACTATACGATTCTTCACCCATACAAGAGGCACATAGTACGAGGAATTTAGAATCAAGCATTTCGCCATTCTTGCTTGCTATATCTCCTGTTGAAAATCCTGCCAAAAATGCTTGATCATCAAATCTTTTTTCAGACTTGGAGGCAACCTTTTTGTTTGGCTTATCTACATCTATAATCGTTCCTGAATAGCAACAATCCAGCATAACAACAAACTTACCTTTGTATTGTTTCAGTATGGATGCTAATTCCCAACCTGAAAATGATGTTTTATCGCTACCAATGGCTATCGTCCCATCTTCTCCACCATGACAAGTAAGGTAAAGGTAGTTCACATCGCTTTCGCTAGAAGATTTGAAAAGCTCTTGCATTTTTGCAATAATCTCGGACTTAGTTTTATCTGGGAACCGAACAACTTTACTAAAGTTTTGGTTACTGAAAACCTTCTCCATAGCATTAACATCTTCGATAGGTACTGCTCTCGTTGATGTTTCACCAAGAACTAAAGCACGGCGATTAATCGTTTGTCTTGCTCCACTAGTGGCAAAGAAATAGGTATCATCTCCGATATTGTGCCAACCTGTCTGCATAGCACCGCTATCAGCTAAATAATATTGTTGTCCTTCGATAGTCTGTAGGCCAGTTTGCATGACACCGCTAGTATTTAAATAGTACCAACTACCAGAAATCAAACACCAGCCTGTTTTCATAGCACCACTATCATCTAGATAATACCAATTTCCATGCTCATTAAACCAACCTGTTTTCATCCAACCTTCACTATCAAAATAGTACCAGGTTTCATTGATCTTTTCCCACCCGTTTTTAGTGTAAGAACCGTCAGAATGTTTATACCACCAACGGCCATTCGATTGAATCCAACTGCCGTCAGAGTGACTATAAGCCTTGGGAGAAATAGATTCTTGAGCAGAAACTGGACTATTTACTGATAGTGATGTCACTAGGCTCAGTAAAGCAACTGATGACAATAAAATTTTTTTCATAATCATATTGTCCTTTCTGTTTTATTTTTGTATAATCATAATCATATCACAAATAAAAAAACAGGTTTTATTTTTTGCAGAAATGGAAGAGGAATAGTATGGAAAATTTTGGAGCAGTTTTAAAGGATATTCGTATTTCAAAAAATTTTCGTCTTAAAGATTTGGCTTGTGATAAGATTAGTGAGTCAACTATTTCTCGTTTCGAAAATGGGATTACAAAATTATCTATTGATCATTTTTACATGTTATTAAATCGCCTGGGGATATCATTTTCGGAATTTGAAGAATTAGTTCATTGCTATTATTCTAAAAAAGAATGTTTTTTTGAAGAACTAGAACATGCTGTAAACTCTTCAGATATCATTTTGTTACAAGAACTAATAAAGAAAATAGAACTAAAACAAAAGCAGGAAAAAAGTTTATGCAATTGTCACATAAAGTTGATTGCTGAACAACAGATTAATCGCCTTGCAAACCTTCCTTACAATGCATCTAAATGTAATGAGTTAATAAAGTATTTGCTTTCTGTAGATAATTGGATGGAGTATGAACTGAAAATTTTCTATAATTCGGTGTTTTTTATGAACACTAAAACCATAAGTTTACTATATAGAGCGGTAATCAAGAAAACACGACATTTTTTAAAAACAGATATGGGAACACATAGAGTAATTCCTTTATATTTATTTAATTTAGAATTATTATTAAAAAATAATTTGTTAGATAGCGCTCAATTTTTTATAGATGATTTAGAAAATTTACTGACCAGACAAGGATATTATTTTGAAAAGACTTATTTGCTTTTTTTAAAAGGTATTTATCTTATAAAAACGAATCAAGTAGAGTTAGGTAAAAAAGAATGTTCCAAAGCTATGAGAATATGTAAGGAATATAATGATAGTGTCACAATAGAGAAATTAAACAAGACCTTTAAATCAGATTTAAAAGGATTTGTTTTTTAAATAAAGTTAGACAGAAAATGAGATAAAAGAAAAAAAGATAGCCTCTCTGTGATGAGATGTTATCCTTTTTGATTATGAAACTATTGCAAATTAACCTTGTTTCTCAAGATATAGTAGGTTCCGAGATAAAAGATAGCTATGAAAATGAGTTCTTCAACAATACCTATGCTTGTTCCCATATAGAAATTATCATTAAATCCTGCAAGTGAATTGACATAGAAGTTAGCACTGGTATTGAAGAAGACTTCAATAAATCCAATGACGATTAGGATTCCAATGTAGGCTACAATAGCGAGTGCTGTACGGTATTCATTGAACAGTTGTCCAATAGAAATGGCCAAGTAAATGCAGAGGATTCCTGAGATTGTACTAAGCAGGAAGGATAACCCCACAAGAGAGAGTTTAGGAAGGTATGTTCCTACAAGTGGGAACCAGTCATAATGTGACATCCAATCTGGAACCGTTATAGTCACAATAAGAAAAGCACTTAGAGCCAGTACAGCCGAGCTAAGTATAGACCAGATGAAGGCTCCGACTAATTTAGCAGTGATGATATAGTGCTCAGAAACTGGCAAGGTCAAAGTCAGATAGCCTTGGCGGTCATAGACACTACCTTTGAAGCGTTTAATGATTAAGAAAAGAGTTGAAATCCCCAGTGTAATTATCAAGCCACCAAAGACGAGAGCCAGAAAGATAAATAGGAAAGGTTGACTATCTTTGAAAGATACATAAGAATAGTAGTGTCCTTGCATTCCTATGGGGACGGAAAGGACTAGCACGGCAGCGTAAAGGGCTAAATACCACTTGTTAACATTTTTAAATTCGTAGCGAACTAAATTCTAAAACATAATAATCTCCTTTGCTTAGGCCTTAAATTCCTGACGGAAGAGTTGGTCAATGGATTCACCTGACTCATAGCGAATATCATCTACATTTCCTTGACGAACGACTTTTCCATCTTTGAGGAAGACAATTTCATCCAAGATTGGCTCGATATCAGAAATCAAGTGGGTAGAAATCAAAACGGTAGAAGTTGGGGAGTAGTTGTTGATGATGGTATTGAGGATATAATCACGGGCTGCTGGATCCACCCCACCAATAGGTTCGTCCAGAACGTAGAGACGAGCATCACGGCTCATAACCAAAATCAGTTGTACCTTTTCCTTGTTCCCTTTTGATAATTTCTTGAGACGACTATTTTCATCAATTCCTAGGTCTGCAAGTAGATGATGGGCGCGTTCCAGATTGAAATCTTTATAGAAGGTCTTGAAGTAGGTTAGGGCTTCTTTGACCTTCATTTGCTCATTGAGATAGGTCGTATCCGGCAAATAAGCTACGATAGCCTTGGTTGCTGGGCTTGGGTCCATGTCGTTGATAAGGACGCGTCCTTGATCTGGTTGTAAGAGGCCATTGATTAGTTTAATCAAGGTTGTTTTCCCTGAGCCGTTTGGTCCAAGGAGACCAACAATTTTTCCAGCTGGGATGTCAAGGGAAACATTTTCAAGGGCTGGGGTTGCTCCATAAGATTTGGATACATTTTCAAATGCTAGTAATGACATAGGCTTAAACTCCTTTAATATAATCGCCGACTACGCCTGGTAGTTCTTCTTTTTCATAGCCAAAATGGGTCATGGAGGAAACGAAGTGTTCCAATTCTTCTTCCGATAATTGTTTGCGTGATTGGGCAATCAGTTCTTTATCCTCAGTTACAAATCGTCCAGTTGTGCGCTTGCTGTAGACAAATCCTTCTCGTTCGAGGTCTGACAAGGCTCTTTGGATGGTGTTTGGATTGACACCCGCCTCGCTAGCCAGCTCCCTCACGGTTGGAAGTTGTTGATTGGGTTCCAGTGCATGGGAGACAATCTGAAGCTTGATTTTCTCCATAATCTGTAAATAAATGGGTTTTTTATTGTCAAATGTCCAGGACATCTTGTTCTCCTTTCTGTTATCTCTTTGTCTTAATTAAATAATACAACAAAACAAAAAACTTGTCAAGCAAAAAGAAGAATTGTTTTGGGAATCGCTTAAAAAATGGTATAATGAAAAGAAAACGATAAGGAGGGAAAGGATGCGTTGTCCAAAATGTGGGGCTACCAAGTCAAGTGTTATCGATAGTCGCCAAGCAGAAGAAGGGAACACCATTCGTAGAAGACGTGAGTGCGACGAATGCCAGCACCGTTTTACAACCTACGAACGAGTAGAAGAAAGAACCTTAGTGGTTGTTAAAAAAGATGGCACACGGGAACAATTCTCCAGAGATAAAATCTTTAATGGGATTATCCGCTCAGCCCAGAAACGTCCTGTGTCAAGTGATGAAATCAACATGGTAGTCAATCGTATCGAACAGAAACTCCGTGGTCGAAATGAAAATGAAATTCAAAGTGAGGACATTGGTTCACTCGTCATGGAGGAGTTGGCTGAACTGGACGAGATTACCTATGTACGTTTTGCCAGTGTCTATCGTAGTTTTAAGGATGTCAGTGAGTTAGAGAGCCTGCTCCAACAAATCACCCAGTCCTCTAAAAAGAAAAAGGAAAGATAAATGAAGCCAATTGACCGTTTTTCTTATCTAAAGAATAATCGGGTGTCGCAAGATACCTCATCTCTGGTACAGTGCTACCTCCCGATTATCGGTCAGGAGGCACTGAGCCTTTATCTTTATACAATCAGTTTTTGGGATAATGGCAGAAAGGAATATCTTTTTTCAAGCATTCTTAACCATCTCAACTTTGGGATGGATAGACTGATAAAATCCCTGAAAATCCTATCTGCTTTCAATCTCTTGACCCTCTATCAAAAGGGTGATACCTATCAGATAGTTATCCATGCTCCACTTTCGAGTCAGGACTTCTTGGAACATCCTGTTTATCGCAGACTTTTGGAGAAAAAGATTGGCGATGCAGCTGTGGAGAATTTGAAAGTTGAGAGTGCTGAGGGAGAAGAAATACCTATCTCACTCAATCAAGTCTTTCCAGATTTGGCAGAACTAGGAAGTCAAGAAGACCTTGGTCTCAAGAAGAAAGTGGCCAACGATTTTGACTTAGATCATTTTCGTCAGCTGATGGCTAGAGATGGCCTTCGCTTTGCGGATGAGCAGTCCGATGTCTTAAACCTCTTTGCCATTGCCGAGGAGAAAAAGTGGACTTGGTTTGAAACTTATCAATTGGCCAAGTCAACAGCTGTTTCCCAGATTATTTCAACCAAACGCATGCGGGAAAAAATCGCTCAAAAACCGATTTCCTCTGACTTTAGTCCTAAGGAAGCAACCATTATCAAGGAAGCCAAAAGTAAAACGGCCTTGCAGTTCCTGGCAGAAATCAAGCAAACACGCAAGGGGACCATTACCCAAACAGAAAGAGAACTCTTGCAACAGATGGCTGGCTTGGGCTTGCTGGACGAAGTTATTAATATCATTCTCTTATTGACCTTTAATAAGGTGGATTCGGCAAATATCAATGAGAAATATGCCATGAAGGTAGCCAATGACTATGCCTATCAAAAGATACATTCGGCAGAAGAGGCAGTCTTGCGCATCCGTGAGCGAGGGCAGAAGAATCAGGCTCAAAAAAGCAGTAAACCGAGTCCTGCCAAGTCCAATGTACCCAAGTGGAGCAACCCAGATTATAAGAATGAAACCAGCGAGGAAACTCGTCTGGAATTAGAACGTAAGAAACAAGAACTATTAGCTCGATTAGAAAAAGGAGGAGATTAGATGGAAAGTGTCGGAGACGTACTCAAACGTCAACCTAGCCGTTTTCATTATCAAGATTTGGTCCAGAAAATCATGAAGGATCCTGATGTTGCGGCCTTTATCCAGCAAGAATCCCTTACTCCAGAGGAATTAAATCGCAGTATCTCCAAGTTTAATCAGTACATCACCGAGCGTGACAAGTTTCTCCGTGGTGATACGGATTATATTGCCAAAGGCTACAAGCCTATTTTGGTTATGAATCATGGCTATGCGGACGTTTCTTATGAAGAAACTCCAGAACTAATCGCGGCTGAAAAAGAAGCGGCTATTAAGAACCGTCTCAAGTTAATCAATCTGCCAGCCAGTCTCAGGAAAGCTAGTTTGGCTCAAGTAGACTTGGATGATTTGGGTCGCTTGCCAGTTTTTGAAAAGTTATTAGCCTTCGTGGAGCAATATCCAGCTATTCGAAAAGGTCTTTACCTATATGGAGATTTTGGTGTGGGTAAAAGTTTCATGGTGGCTGCCCTAGCCCATGATTTATCAGAAAAACGTGGTGTTTCATCCACTCTTCTCCACTATCCTAGCTTTGTCATAGATGTCAAAAATGCTATCGGTGATGGCAATGTTAAGACCTTGGTGGATGAGATTAAGCTTTCTGAAGTCCTGATTTTAGATGATATTGGTGCCGAGCAATCAACAGCTTGGGTGCGGGATGAAATCCTACAAGTCATTCTCCAATATCGGATGCAGGAAGATTTACCGACCTTTTTCACATCCAACTTCGACTTTGAAGATTTGGAGAAGCATTTTGCTAAAGGGAAACATGGAAATGACGAAACCTGGGAAGCCAGACGGGTCATGGAACGTATCCGTTATTTGGCTGAGGAGACTCGTTTAGAAGGAGTAAACCGTCGATGACAGAAACAATCAAATTAATGAAGGCTCATACTTCAGTGCGCAGGTTTAAGGAGCAATCCCTTCCTCAGGAAGACTTGACTGAAATTCTGACATCGGCCCAAATGGCCTCGTCTTGGAAGAATTTCCAATCCTACTCTGTGATTGTAGTACGAAGTCAAGAAAAGAAAGATGCCTTGTATGAATTGGTGCCTCAAGAAGCCATTCGCCAGTCAGCTGTTTTCCTTCTCTTTGTCGGAGATTTGAACCGAGCGGAAAAGGGAGCCCAGCTTCATACGGATACCTTCCAACCTCAAGGTGTAGAAGGTATCTTGATTAGTTCAGTCGATGCGGCTCTTGCTGGTCAAAATGCCCTGCTGGCAGCTGAAAGTTTGGGCTATGGAGGTGTCATCATTGGCTTGGTACGGTACAAGTCCGAAGAAGTGGCAGAGCTTTTTAACCTGCCTGACTACACCTATCCTGTCTTTGGGATGGCACTAGGAATACCAAATGAAGAACATGAAGTCAAACCTCGCTTGCCATTGAATCAAGTGGTGTTTGAGGAAGAATACCGAGAACAGTCAACTGATGCAATCGAAGCTTATAACCGTGTACAGGCGGACTATGCTGGAGCACGTGCGACCACAAGCTGGAGTCAGCGCCTAGCAGAACAGTTTGGTCAAGCAGAACCAAACTCAACTAGAAAAAATCTTGAACAGAAGAAGTTATTGTAGAAAGTGAGAAATTATGGCCCTACCAACTATTGCCATTGTAGGACGTCCCAATGTTGGGAAATCAACCCTATTTAATCGGATCGCTGGTGAGCGAATCTCCATTGTAGAAGATGTCGAAGGAGTGACACGTGACCGTATCTATGCAACGGGTGAGTGGCTCAATCGTTCTTTTAGCATGATTGATACAGGAGGAATTGATGATGTCGATGCTCCTTTCATGGAACAAATCAAGCACCAGGCAGAAATTGCCATGGAAGAAGCAGATGTTATCGTCTTTGTCGTGTCCGGTAAGGAAGGAATTACTGATGCAGACGAATACGTAGCCCGTAAGCTTTATAAGACCCACAAACCAGTTATCCTCGCAGTGAACAAGGTGGACAACCCTGAGATGCGAAATGATATCTATGATTTCTATGCCCTCGGTTTGGGTGAACCATTGCCTATCTCATCTGTCCATGGTATCGGTACAGGGGATGTGCTAGACGCCATCGTAGAAAATCTTCCAAATGAATATGAAGAAGAAAATCCAGATGTCATTAAGTTTAGCTTGATTGGTCGTCCTAACGTCGGAAAATCAAGCTTGATCAATGCTATCTTGGGAGAAGACCGTGTCATTGCCAGTCCAGTTGCTGGAACAACGCGTGACGCCATTGATACCCACTTTACAGATACAGATGGCCAAGAGTTTACCATGATTGATACAGCTGGTATGCGTAAGTCTGGTAAGGTTTATGAAAATACCGAGAAATACTCTGTCATGCGTGCCATGCGTGCGATTGACCGCTCAGATGTGGTCTTGATGGTCATCAATGCGGAAGAAGGTATCCGTGAATACGACAAGCGTATCGCAGGATTTGCCCATGAAGCTGGTAAAGGGATGATTATCGTGGTCAACAAGTGGGATACACTTGAAAAAGACAACCATACTATGAAAAACTGGGAAGAAGATATTCGTGAGCAGTTCCAATACCTGCCTTACGCACCGATTATCTTTGTATCAGCCTTGACAAAGCAACGTCTCCACAAACTTCCTGAGATGATCAAGCAAATCAGCGAAAGTCAAAACACACGTATTCCATCAGCTGTCTTGAACGATGTAATCATGGATGCTATTGCCATTAACCCAACACCGACAGACAAAGGAAAACGACTTAAGATTTTCTACGCGACCCAAGTGGCAACCAAACCACCAACCTTTGTCATCTTTGTCAATGAAGAAGAACTTATGCACTTTTCTTACCTGCGTTTCTTGGAAAATCAAATCCGCAAGGCCTTTGTCTTTGAAGGAACACCAATCCATCTCATCGCAAGAAAACGTAAATAAAAAAGTAGAATCTGGAATGACATTTCCAGATTTTTTTGATAGAATGAAGTTGAAGAAAACGCTATCAAAAAGAGGTGTTGATGATGGAACATTTTTTTAAATTGTTAATCTTATTACCCTGTTTTTACTTTTTCAGCTGGATTGAAAAGGCCAACAGAGATAGTAAATTTTTCCCAATTTTTTACTATTTTTACTGGATTTACATCACCCTCTATGCTCTTTTTAGCCTTGCTTGGACAGTTTTTTCAGTCCTGTTTTTCAATATCCTATTGAGAAATGTGGCAGACATCAAGTCTTGGGGGATTTGGCCATTATTACTACTCATTGCTTTTTCCAGTTCTTGGTTAACCTATATCTTTTTCAAAAAAATGCTTCGCTTGAGACGAGAACTAGGAAAGTCTAAAGGTGGAAGGCATTGATTTATACTCTTCTAAAATCTCTTCAAACCACGTCAACGTCGCCTTGCCGTACTCAAGTACAGCCTGCGGCTAGTTTCCTAGTTTGCTCTTTGATTTTCATTGAGTATTATATTACTTTCTATTTGTAGGAGGTGGCTTATGAAGATTCCTCTCTTAACTTTAGCAAGGAATAAATTTGTTTATGTCCTGCTTACTTTGATTTTCCTTGCTTTGGTGTATCGTGATTTTTTGATGACTTATTTCTTTTTTGATATTCATGCGCCTGACCTAGCCCAATTCGATGGACAAGCAATTAAAAATGACTTATTAAAATCAGCTTTAGATTTTCGTATTCTCCAGTTCAATCTAGGCTTTTATCAATCATTTATTATTCCAATCATCATTTCTTTGCTAGGTTTTCAATATATTGAGCTGAAAAATAAAGTTTTACGATTGAGTATTGGAAGAGAAGTGAGTTATCAAGGGTTAAAAAGAAAGTTGACTTTTCAAGTTGCAAGTATCCCTTGTGTGATATATTTAGTGACTGTGCTGATAATTGCAATCATAACCTATTTCTTTGGGACTTTTTCTCCTCTGGAATGGAATTCTCTATTTTCTGATGGAAGTAGTTTACAAAGGCTTCTAGATGGAGAAATAAAAAGTTATTTGTTTTTTATGTGTGTCCTTCTAATCGGTATCTTCATCAATACGGTCTATTTTTTAAAAATAGTTGATTATTTAGGGAATGTGACTCGTTCGGCAATTGCCTATTTGATGTTTCTTTGGCTTGGTTCTATGCTGCTCTATAGTATCTTGCCATACTATATGGTTCCTATGACGAGTTTGATGCAAGCTAGCTATGGGGATGTAAGTTTGATGAAACTCTTTACTCCTTATATCCTTTATATTGTCCCTTATATGGTGCTTGAAAAATATGAAGATAATGTTTAAGAATTTTAACAATATTTTGCTAAAGAGAAAGATTGTTTTACTACTTCGTATAGTTCTGATGATGATTTTGACCAACTATCTATTGTCAACAGCGGTTCAAAAGCAGGATGTTTTTCTCTTTTTTAAGAGAGAATTGATTTCAATCTTTTCCTATAATGACTATTCTGAAGTGAATTTAGAAATCCCCAAACTCTTGTTAAACCTTTCTATTTTCATGGTAGGATGGCTCTCTGTCATTTTACTTGAAAGTGATTTGGCAGACCATTACCATCACTTGATTCGCTATCAATCAAGCTCCTTTTTCGATTATACAAGGAAACGATTGGTTGTCATCTCTAAATTTTTTATTCAAGATTTAGTTGTCTGGTTCCTTGGTTTACTTCCTCTAGGAATTCATTTCAAAACAGTCGCACTTTTCTTTTTATTTGCTCAGTTAATGATGTTGTACTTACTACTGTCTTATCTGATAGCACTTATTAGTGCGGGCGCTGGTTTTTCCTTTTTTCTCTATTTTTTAGCATTTGTGGGACAAGAATGGATGATGGATCATATTGTAACAGTGTATTTAGGACTCTTAAGTTTATTAGTTATGTTGATTGTTAGTCGCTTGGAAGAGAAATTTAAGAAAGGATAAACGATGAGACTTGAAATTATAAATGGACAGAAAATTTATGGGAAAAGACCTATTTTAAATCAGTTAAATCTGGTCTTTCAATCAGGAAAAATTTATGGACTTAAAGGTGATAATGGATCTGGCAAGACGGTTCTTTTAAAGGTACTTGCTGGTTATATTAAGCTTGACAAAGGAAAAGTTCTTCAAGATGGTAAAGTTTACGGGGTAAAAAATCATTATATTCAGGATGCAGGAATTTTAATTGAAAAGGTAGAGTTTCTATCTCATTTATCCCTTAGAGAAAATTTGGAACTGTTAAGGTATTTTTCATCTAAAGTTACGGAAAAAAGAATTACCTATTGGATTCAATACTATGATTTACAGGAATTTGAAGACGTTGAGTACCGTCATTTATCCTTAGGAACGAAACAAAAAATGGCCTTGATTCAAGCCTTTATTTCCGAACCATCTATACTCTTTCTCGATGAACCTATGAATGCTTTAGATGAGAAGAGTGTGAGGTTGACCAAACAGGTCATTTTATCTTACCTGAAAAAAGAAAATGGTTTGGTTATCCTGACTTCGCACATATCGGAAGATATTTCAGACCTTTGCACAGATGTATTAGTTGTCGAAAATGGGCATATACAATATTTAAAGGATATACAATCCTAGGAGGTAGCTTATGGCACATCTAAAATCATTTATTACACGCTATTCTAAGGTCTATATTGGTTTAGTTCTGCTGATCTGGCTGGCTTTCTTCTTTCTTCCTTGGGATAAACCAGTTCTGGGAATATCTATCAATCTCTTAATCATGCAGAAAGTTTTACTAGTTTTTGGAATTCTGTCGATTTTGATGGCCTTGCTGTCCAAGAAAGTCAGTCTCTTTGTTTTTGGATTGATCTGCTGTTTTTCTCTTTGGATAAATCTATTTATCCTATTTGCGATTTTGCCGATTTTTGTTGGCAATTAAATCATCATAAAAGTCAGAGAGGTTAGCTTGGAAACTAGCCTCTTTTTCCTTTTCAAAATGGGGATTCTTCCTTGAAAATAATCAGTAATTGTGCTAAAATTAAAAGAACATTCTAAAATATTCGGAATTTAAAGTAAGGAAAAACATGGCTAATATTTTAAAAACAATTATCGAAAATGATAAAGGAGAAATCCGTCGTCTGGAAAAGATGGCTGACAAGGTTTTCAAATACGAAGACCAAATGGCTGCTTTGACTGATGACCAACTAAAAGCAAAAACAGTTGAATTTAAAGAACGTTATCAAAATGGAGAATCACTGGATTCATTGCTTTATGAAGCATTTGCGGTTGTCCGTGAAGGTGCTAAACGTGTCCTAGGTCTCTTCCCATATAAGGTTCAGGTCATGGGGGGAATCGTTCTTCACCATGGTGACGTGCCAGAAATGCGTACAGGGGAAGGGAAAACCTTGACTGCGACCATGCCCGTATACCTCAATGCCCTTTCAGGTAAAGGGGTTCACGTAGTTACGGTCAATGAATATCTATCTGAACGTGACGCGACTGAGATGGGTGAATTGTACTCATGGCTTGGTTTGTCAGTAGGGATTAACTTGGCTGCCAAATCTCCAATGGAGAAAAAAGAAGCCTATGAGTGTGATATTACCTACTCAACCAACTCAGAAATCGGATTTGACTACCTTCGTGATAACATGGTCGTTCGCGCTGAAAACATGGTACAACGTCCGCTTAACTATGCCTTGGTCGATGAGGTTGACTCAATCTTGATTGACGAGGCCCGTACACCTTTGATCGTATCAGGTGCTAACGCAGTTGAAACCAGTCAGTTGTATCACATGGCAGACCACTATGTAAAATCTTTGGATAAAGACGACTACATCATCGATGTGCAGTCTAAAACTATTGGTTTGTCTGATTCAGGGATTGACAAGGCCGAAAGCTACTTCAAGCTTGAAAACCTCTATGACATCGAAAACGTAGCTCTGACTCACTTTATCGATAATGCCCTTCGTGCCAACTACATCATGCTTCTCGATATTGACTATGTGGTGAGCGAAGAACAAGAAATCTTGATCGTTGACCAATTTACAGGTCGTACCATGGAAGGTCGTCGTTATTCTGATGGATTGCACCAAGCCATTGAAGCCAAAGAAGGTGTGCCAATTCAGGATGAAACCAAGACATCTGCCTCAATCACTTACCAAAACCTTTTCCGTATGTACAAGAAATTGTCTGGTATGACGGGTACAGGTAAGACTGAGGAAGAAGAATTCCGTGAAATTTACAACATTCGTGTTATTCCAATCCCAACCAACCGTCCTGTTCAACGTATTGACCACTCAGACCTTCTTTATGCAAGTATTGAGGCTAAGTTTAAGGCGGTTGTTGAAGATGTTAAGGCTCGTTACCAAAAAGGTCAGCCTGTCTTGGTTGGTACAGTAGCGGTTGAAACTAGTGACTACATTTCTAAGAAATTAGTCGCAGCTGGCGTTCCTCACGAAGTCTTGAACGCAAAAAACCACTATAAAGAAGCCCAAATCATCATGAATGCTGGTCAACGTGGTGCTGTTACCATTGCGACTAACATGGCCGGTCGTGGTACCGACATCAAGCTTGGTGAAGGGGTTCGCGAATTGGGTGGACTTTGTGTGATTGGTACAGAACGCCATGAAAGCCGTCGTATCGATAACCAGCTTCGTGGACGTTCAGGTCGTCAAGGAGACCCAGGTGAGTCACAATTCTACCTATCTCTTGAAGATGACTTGATGAAACGTTTTGGTTCTGAACGCTTGAAGGGAATTTTTGAACGCTTGAATATGTCTGAAGAGGCCATTGAGTCTCGTATGTTGACGCGTCAGGTTGAGGCAGCGCAAAAACGTGTTGAAGGAAATAACTACGATACCCGTAAACAAGTCCTTCAATACGATGACGTCATGCGTGAACAACGTGAAATTATCTACGCTCAACGTTACGACGTTATCACTGCAGATCGTGACTTGGCACCTGAAATTCAGTCTATGATCAAACGCACGATTGGTCGTGTCGTTGACGGTCATGCGCGTGCAAAACAAGATGAAAAACTCGAAGCAATTTTGAACTTTGCTAAGTACAACTTGCTTCCTGAAGATTCTATTTCTGTTGAAGACTTGTCAGGCTTGTCTGATAAGGCCATTAAGGAAGAACTCTTCCAACGTGCTTTGCAAGTTTACGATAGTCAGGTTTCAAAACTACGCGATGAAGAAGCAGTTAAAGAATTCCAAAAAGTTTTGATTCTACGAGTGGTAGATAACAAGTGGACAGATCATATCGATGCCCTTGATCAATTGCGTAACGCGGTTGGACTTCGTGGCTATGCTCAGAACAACCCTGTTGTTGAGTATCAGGCAGAAGGTTTCCGTATGTTTAATGACATGATTGGTTCGATTGAGTTTGATGTGACACGCTTGATGATGAAAGCCCAAATTCATGAACAAGAAAGACCACAAGCAGAACACCATATCAGTACAACAGCGACCCGCAATATCGCTGCCCACCAAGCGAATATGCCTGAAAATCTGGATTTGAGCCAGATTGGACGGAATGACCTTTGCCCATGTGGTTCTGGTAAGAAGTTTAAAAACTGTCACGGTAAAAGACAATAAAATGAGATAGTTTAGAGGCGGATACCTTGTGAAAAGTAAATTTTTACTTGGTATCCGTTTGATTTATAAGGAGATGAGTTATGGTATTTACAGCAAAAAGTCCTAAAATTAATATTGAAGAAGTTCGTGCCTTATCAAAATTAGAAGGCCAAGCTTTGGAGAGAAAATCACAGCGCGATCAAGAGCTAGAAGCCATTATACGTGGAGAAGATCAACGAATTCTCTTGGTAATCGGGCCATGCTCATCTGACAATGAAGAAGCTGTCCTTGAGTACGCTAAGCGTTTGGCAGCTTTGCAAGAAGAAGTAGCAGACCGTATCTTTATGGTTATGCGTGTTTATACAGCCAAACCTCGTACTAATGGAGATGGATACAAGGGCTTGATTCACCAGCCTAACGCGACAGAAGCGCCAAGCCTCATCAACGGAATCAAAGCTGTTCGCCATCTTCACTATCGTGTCATCACGGAAACTGGTATGACAACAGCTGATGAAATGCTTTATCCTGAAAATCTTCCGCTTGTAGATGATTTGATTTCTTATATGGCGGTTGGTGCCCGTTCAGTTGAAGACCAGCAACACCGCTTTGTGGCAAGTGGGGCAGATTTCGCGACTGGTTTTAAAAATCCAACATCTGGAAATCTCAATGTTATGTTTAATGGGATTTATGCTGCTCAAAATAAACAAAGTTTCCTTTTCCTAGGAAAAGAAGTGGAAACAACTGGGAACCCACTTTCGCACGCCATTCTTCGTGGAGCGATTAATGAGTATGGTAAGAATATTCCTAACTACTACTATGATAATTTGATGGATACTATTGCCCAGTATGAGAAGATGGGCTTGGAAAATCCATTTATCATTGTGGACACTAATCATGACAACTCTGGTAAGCAATATATGGACCAAATTCGAATTGTCCGCCAGACCTTGATTAACCGTGATTGGAATGAAAAAATCAAGCAGTACGTTCGTGGCTTTATGATTGAGTCTTATCTAGAAGACGGCCGTCAGAACGAACCAGAAGTATTTGGCAAGTCTATCACGGACCCTTGCCTTGGCTGGGAAAACACGGAAGTCCTTGTCAGAGAAATTTACCAAACGCTAGGAGAATAAGATGGCATTTATTGAAAAAGGTCAAGAAATCGATATTGAAGCAATCAAGGCAGAAACCCAATTGTCTGCGGAAACCTTGCGACTAAAGGAGCGTCGTGATAGAGAATTGGCAGACATTATTTCAGGAGAAGATGACCGTATCCTTTTGGTGATTGGTCCTTGTTCTTCTGATAATGAAGAAGCTGTATTGGAATATGCTCGCCGTTTATCTGCCTTGCAAAAGAAGGTGGCGGACAAGATTTTCATGGTTATGCGTGTGTATACTGCTAAACCTCGCACCAATGGAGACGGCTATAAAGGTTTGGTTCACCAACCAGATACCTCTAAGGCTCCAAGCCTGATTAACGGTTTGCAGGCTGTGCGCCAGTTGCACTACCGCGTGATTACAGAGACTGGTTTGACAACAGCAGATGAGATGCTTTATCCGTCAAATCTGATCTTGGTAGATGATTTGGTCAGCTACCATGCTGTGGGGGCTCGTTCTGTGGAAGACCAAGAGCACCGCTTTGTGGCCTCAGGAATTGATGCACCGGTCGGGATGAAAAATCCAACCTCAGGAAATCTCGGAGTCATGTTTAACGGTATCTATGCTGCTCAAAATAAACAGACCTTCCTCTTTCATGGCCAAGAAGTTGAGACTTCAGGAAATCCTTTGGCACACGTAATCCTTCGTGGAGCAGTCAATGAATATGGGAAAAATGAGCCTAACTTTTACTATGAAACCCTACTAAATGCCATTGAACGTTATGAGACAATGGGACTTGAAAATCCTTTTATTCTCATCGACACCAACCATGATAACTCAGGCAAGCAATATATGGAGCAGATTCGAATTGTTCGCCAGACCTTGCAAAATCGTGATTGGAACGAGAAAATCAAAAAGACAGTTCGAGGCTTTATGATTGAATCTTATCTAGCAGATGGTCGTCAAAACCAACCAGAGGTCTTTGGATGTTCCATTACCGATCCTTGCCTAGGTTGGGAAAATACAGAGGCCTTGGTAGAAGAGATTTATGCTACCTTGACAAAATAAGTGAAAAGGATGGAGTTGGGGAATCTCAACTCCTTTTGATGAGAATGATAGTTGGACATGGAATTGACATCGAAGAATTAGTTTCGATAGAAAGCGCAGTTACACGACATGAAGGTTTTGCTAAGCGCGTGCTGACCGCTAAGGAAATGGAACGGTTTAACAGTCTTAAAGGGCGCAGGCAAATAGAATATTTGGCTGGTCGCTGGTCGGCTAAAGAAGCCTTTTCCAAGGCCATGGGAACTGGTATTGGCAAGCTCGGTTTTCAGGATTTGGAAGTCTTGAATAATGAACGCGGGGCTCCTTATTTTAGTCAGTCACCATTTTCAGGAAAGATTTGGCTGTCTATCAGCCACACAGATCAGTTTGTGACAGCCAGTGTCATTTTGGAGGAAAATCATGAAAGCTAGTCCGCATAGACCAACTAAGGCTCTGATTCATCTGGGAGCTATTCGACAAAATATTCAGCAAATGGGGGCTCATATCCCTGAAGGAACGCTCAAATTTGCAGTGGTCAAGGCTAATGCCTATGGGCATGGGGCTGTTGCCGTTGCCACGGCGATTCAAGATGATGTTGATGGCTTTTGCGTTTCGAATATTGATGAAGCCATTGAACTCAGACAGGCTGGACTCAGCAAACGAATCCTCATTTTAGGAGTTTCTGAAATCGAAGCTGTTGCTCTAGCTAAAGAATACGACATTACCTTGACTGTGGCTGGACTGGAGTGGATTCAAGAACTCATAGCTAGAGAGGAAGAGTTAGCTGGTTTGACAGTCCACCTCAAGATTGATTCAGGAATGGGACGGATTGGTTTTCGAGAGGCTAGTGAGGCTGAGCAAGCTCAAGACTTGCTCCAACAACATGGTGCTCGTGTTGAAGGGATTTTTACCCACTTTGCTACTGCAGACGAGGAATCAGATACTTACTTTAATGCCCAGTTAGAGAGATTTAAAACTATTTTGGCCAGTATGAAAGGTCTTCCAGAGCTGGTTCATGCCAGCAATTCTGCAACGACTCTTTGGCATGCAGAGACTATTTTCAATGCGGTCCGTATGGGAGATGCTATGTATGGTCTTAACCCTAGCGGAGCGGTCTTGGACTTACCCTATGACTTGATTCCGGCCTTGACCTTGGAGTCTGCTATGGTCCATGTCAAGATAGTTGCAGCTGGAGCTTGCATGGGCTATGGAGCAACTTATCAAGCGGATAGCGAGCAAGTCATCGCGACGGTACCAATCGGCTATGCGGATGGTTGGACACGAGATATGCAGAATTTCACTGTCTTGGTAGATGGCCAAGCTTGCCCAATCGTCGGACGGGTTTCTATGGACCAAATCACCATTCGCTTGCCTAAGATTTATCCGCTAGGAACAAAAGTAACCTTGATTGGCTCCAACGGTGACAAGGAAATCACAGCAACTCAGGTAGCTGCCTACCGTGGGACTATTAACTATGAGGTGGTTTGTCTTCTCAGCGACCGTATTCCGAGAGAATATTATTAGAAAAGAAAGGAGTGGAGCATGAATCTACATCAACCCTTGCATGTCTTACCTGGTGTGGGACCAAAGTCAGCAGAGAAGTACGCCAAACTAGGAATTGAAAACTTGCAAGACCTCTTGCTCTACTTTCCTTTCCGTTATGAGGACTTCAAAACCAAGCAAGTATTGGAACTAGAAGACGGGGAGAAGGCAGTCCTATCTGGTCAAGTCGTGACTCCTGCCAGTGTCCAGTATTATGGTTTTAAGCGCAATCGCCTGCGTTTTAGCCTCAAGCAGGGAGAAGTCGTTTTTGCGGTGAATTTCTTTAACCAGCCCTATCTGGCTGATAAGATAGAGTTGGGAGCAACTCTTGCCGTCTTTGGAAAATGGGACCGTGCCAAGGCTAGTCTGACTGGGATGAAGGTCCTGGCTCAGGTGGAAGATGACCTCCAACCTGTTTATCGTCTGGCTCAGGGAATCAGTCAGGCAAGTCTGGTCAAAGTTATCAAGACGGCTTTTGATCAGGGACTGGATCTCTTGATAGAAGAAAATCTGCCCCAGTCCTTGCTGGACAAATACAAACTCATGTCCCGTTGTCAGGCCGTCCGCGCCATGCATTTTCCTAAGGATTTGGCAGAATACAAGCAGGCTCTTCGCCGTATCAAATTTGAGGAACTCTTTTATTTCCAAATGCAGTTACAGACGCTCAAGTCTGAAAATAGAGTTCAGGGAAGTGGTCTGGTTCTGAATTGGTCTCAGGAAAAAGTGACAGAAGTCAAAGAAAGGCTGCCTTTTGCCCTGACCCAAGCTCAGGAAAAGAGTTTGCAGGAAATTTTGACCGACATGAAGTCGGATTACCACATGAATCGTCTCTTGCAAGGAGATGTGGGGAGCGGGAAAACGGTGGTCGCTGGCTTGGCCATGTTTGCGGCGGTGACAGCTGGTTATCAGGCTGCCCTAATGGTACCAACAGAAATTCTCGCAGAGCAACATTTTGAGAGTCTACAGAGTCTCTTCCCAAACCTAAAACTCGCTCTCTTGACAGGGTCCTTGAAAGCTGCAGAAAAGAGGGAAGTTTTGGAGACCATTGCCAAGGGTGAGGCTGATTTGATTATCGGAACCCACGCTCTGATTCAGGATGGGGTGGATTATGCTCGCCTTGGCTTGATTATCATCGATGAGCAGCACCGTTTTGGTGTGGGGCAAAGGCGTGTTCTGAGAGAAAAAGGCGACAATCCAGATGTCCTCATGATGACAGCGACACCCATACCACGAACCTTGGCCATCACAGCCTTTGGAGATATGGATGTTTCCATTATTGACCAGATGCCAGCAGGACGGAAGCCTATTGTGACTCGCTGGATCAAGCATGAGCAACTGCCTCAGGTTTTGACTTGGTTAGAGGGGGAAATCCAAAAAGGTTCACAAGCCTATGTTATCTCTCCTTTGATTGAAGAATCAGAAGCTCTGGATTTGAAAAATGCCATTGCCTTATCAGAGGAATTGACGGCTCATTTTGCTGGTAAGGCAGAGGTGGCTCTTCTACATGGTAAGATGAAGAGTGACGAAAAAGACCAGATAATGCAGGATTTCAAAGAGCGAAAAACGGATATTCTGGTTTCGACAACGGTTATCGAGGTAGGGGTCAATGTTCCCAATGCGACCGTTATGATTATCATGGATGCCGATCGCTTCGGTCTTAGTCAGCTTCACCAGCTTAGAGGTCGTGTCGGTCGGGGGGACAAGCAGTCTTATGCAGTTCTCGTTGCCAATCCCAAGACGGATTCTGGGAAAGACCGCATGCGCATCATGACAGAAACGACCAATGGATTTGTCCTTGCGGAGGAAGATTTGAAAATGCGTGGTTCAGGTGAGATTTTTGGAACCAGACAGTCAGGCCTTCCAGAATTCCAAGTGGCTGATATTATCGAAGATTTTCCGATTTTAGAAGAAGCCAGAAAGGTTGCTAGCTACATTAGTTCTATTGAAGGCTGGCAAGAGGATCCGGAGTGGCGCATGATAGCTCTTCATCTGGAGAAGAAAGAACATTTAGATTAAGCTTTCTCTAAGGAAATCTTAAGCTAGCTTTCAGGTTAGCCCCTTATACTAGAGTCATCAAAAAGAAACGAGGACTCTCACATGACAGTAACGATTAAAGTAAATTATCAAACCACTTTCCAAAAGAAAGAAGCAAAAAACTAAGATTGAGCAGGAGAAAAAGGGCGGAAATGCTCTTTTTTCGTTTTTAAAAGCACAATTTATTGAATCTAAAATAGCACACTGCGGATTCTAAAAAATTTCTAGAAATTATAGTAGATTGAATCTGGAATAGTCCACCGAGTTTTCTAAAACATTGCTAGAAATTAGCTTGAATTCCGCAATCAATTTGTTCAGTTTTTATTTCATTTAACTATAATTTGACTTTCCTAATTTCTTTGTTCATATCTTATTTCAATACACATATCTTACTATTTCAGAGCCCGCATCTAGCATAACTAAAAAACAGATTCTTCCATCTATTACGGAAAAATCTGTCATTGATTTAATGATTTACAAAAACTCCAACCACGGCTTGCGAACCTCGTCTTTGCTGGTTTCTCTGTATTTTTTTAATTCCAAGAAAGCCATCTTAACCAGATGGTTTTCCTGACCGTTATTTGTGATGGTCAATACCTCACCTGTCGTGTCCTCGCGCATACTAAAGCTGTGAAAAGCCAAGTCATCTTGGAAGTAGTTGCTGTCCACAATTGCAATGGCGTAAACAGGAGCGATATACTTGTAACTCTGGTGGGTATCACCTTCACGTTGGCGAATTTTTTCGAGGTTTTGATTGACCTGGCTGCACAAATAAGCCCACAGGCGATTGATGAAAAAATTCTGATGATGCACCTGAATCTCAATGATTACTTGTGTCCCATTGTCTAACTCTGCCAATACGTCTATACTGGTATAGAAATCTTGGGCTGAATAAGGCATGGAAGGCAAGATGTGAATATTGCTCCCCTCCAAAATGGTCACATTTTTGGCTGGCAAGTCCAACATATCGCGTATAAATTGACAAGTGATTTCTGGATTGCTAAAGATTTTCTTAGCAACCAAATCATTGGTTGGGCTGATGCCCGGATGTCTGAGAATCATCCATTCCCTCCTTCTATTATACCATATTTTAAAATCTAATTTTGCTAGATTCGATGGTTCTATCTATTTATTCGGAAAAAAGAGGATAAATGAAATAGTAAATAAAAAATAAGAACAGCTGATAAGCAATAAATTTTAAGATTATCTGTATTCTCCGCTTATCTGATAATAAATAAGGTTCGCAATATAGCCTTTTCTCTCTACCCCATTTGCAACAGTCTTTAGATAGGACATTCCAGTCTTATCCATAACATGACCTGAAGCTGGGTTGAGACTGGCATATCGTGCTTTGACTTTTTGAAAATCTGCTTGAGTAAAACAGAAGTCTAAGATAGCTTTTAAGGCCTCTGTCATAAGACCACGACTCCAATAGTTTTTTTCTAAAACATAGCCAATTTCACAGCTGGAATCATCCTCATTCATCTCAACGATGCTGATATCTCCTATCACTTGCTCTGGCTTTTCTTTGAGGTAAATGACTCATTTGTAATAGTTGGGATTGGCATAGGAAGCAACCCAATTACGAATTGAGTTTCGAGTGTTCTCAACATCAGGATGGGGATTCCAAGTAACATAGGTCAGATTCTCAGCAGACGAAGCTCAATTTTGAAACATGGCTTCCGCATCACTCTCCACAAATCTTCTCAAGATTAAACGGTTTGTCTGTAATATTTGCGTACCTATTGCTTTTATGATGTTACCTCGCTTTCTGGTGTGTGATTCTCTATTCAATCTCCATTGAAACTATAGTATATCGAGATAAACTGTAGACAAATCAACTGGGGCATTCACATTAATTTCTAAAAATACTTTAGAAGTTGATTGGTACTATTCTAGATTCAATTTATTAGACTTTCAGTCAGTAGGTTTGAAGAAATAAAATCTAAATTCACTTTCTATATTATACTCAATGAAAATCAAAGAGCAAACTAGGAAACTAGCCGAAGGCTGTACTTGAGTACGACAAGGCGACGTTGACGTGGTTTGAAGAGATTTTCGAAGAGTATTACCCTTCTTTCTTGCATTGCTTTCTTAGATATGCTACAGTGGTGGTAACGGTTACAAAATAAAAGGAGTATGCTATGAAAAATCCAGCTTTGTTAGAAGAAATCAAGACTTATAAAGGCAGGGATGAGGTTCCAGAAGACTTTGATGCTTTCTGGGATGAGGAGGTGAAAAAAGTTTCAACTCTTCCAGCCTACCATTTGGAGGAAAGAAATTTCCACATTCCTCAAGTCAAGTGCTATGAGTTAACATTTGAAGGAAGCAAGGAAGGCAAGGTCTATGCACGCGTCGTTCTTCCAAAGAGTGAGGAGAAGGTTCCGCTAATCTTCCATTTCCATGGTTATATGGGACGTGGCTGGAACTGGGCCGACATGTTGGCTTTCACCGTAGCTGGTTATGGTGTTGTTTCCATGGATGTTCGAGGCCAGTCGGGCTATTCACAAGACGGCTTGCGTTCTCCTCTAGGAAATACAGTTAAGGGGCATATTATCCGTGGTGCTGTGGAAGGTCGGGAGCATCTCTTTTATAAGGATGTTTATCTGGACATCTACCAGTTGGTTGAAATTGTTGCTAGTCTGCCTCAGGTGGATGAAAAGCGACTTTCTAGCTATGGTGCCTCGCAAGGAGGGGCTCTAGCCTTGGTTGCGGCAGCGCTCAATCCTCGGATTCAGAAAACAGTTGCCATCTATCCTTTCTTGTCAGACTTCAGACGAGTGCTTGAGATTGGTAATACTAGCGAGCCTTACGACGAACTTTTCCGTTATTTCAAGTTTCACGACCCCTTCCATGAAACTGAGGAGGACATCATGGCGACCCTTGCCTATATCGATGTGAAAAATCTTGCCCATCGTATCCAAGGTGAGGTTAAGATGATTACGGGCTTGGACGACGATGTTTGCTATCCTATTACCCAGTTTGCGATTTACAATCGTTTGACCTGCGATAAGGCTTATCGCATCATGCCTGAGTATGCCCACGAAGCCATGAATGTATTTGTTAACGACCAAGTCTACAACTGGCTGTGTGGTAGTGAGATTTCTTTTAAGTACATAAAATAATGAATGAGAGAGCCCAGTAGCTCTCTTTTTTGTGGTTTAATAAAAATGATTTAAAATAGATGATTCTCTGAAACTACTTTCAGAAACAGCTGTTCTATAAAATACTTTTGAAACTGAAATCTATTCTATGACAAAGTATTGAAAGCGCTTAACAAATGGTATATAATGAACTCATAAGAACAAAGAAAAGGAGGAAAGAGGATGCCACAGATTACTAAAGAAGCTTTGATTGCACAAATCAAAGATGGAATCATCGTTTCTTGTCAGGCCCTTCCTCACGAACCGCTCTATACAGAAGCGGGAGGAGTCATTCCATTGCTGGTCAAAGCGGCTGAGCAAGGTGGAGCAGTCGGTATCCGAGCAAATAGTGTTCGCGATATCAAGGAAATCAAGGAGGTTACCAACCTTCCAATCATTGGGATAATTAAACGAGATTATCCACCACAAGAACCCTTCATCACTGCTACGATGAAAGAAGTTGATGAATTGGCAGAACTTGATATAGAGGTAATTGCTCTGGATTGTACCAAGCGTGAACGCTATGATGGTTTGGAGATCCAAGAGTTCATTCGTCAGGTTAAGGAGAAATATCCTCATCAGCTCTTGATGGCTGATACAAGTACTTTCGAGGAAGGATTGGCAGCTGTTGAAGCAGGAATTGACTTTGTCGGAACAACCTTATCAGGATACACATCTTACAGTCCAAAAGTGGATGGCCCCGATTTTGAATTAATCAAAAAACTCTGTGATGCTGGCGTGGATGTCATTGCAGAAGGAAAAATTCATACACCTGAACAAGCCAAACAAATCCTGGGATATGGAGTGCGAGGCATCGTTGTAGGTGGAGCTATTACTAGACCAAAAGAGATTACAGAACGCTTCGTTGCTGGTCTTAAATAAAAAAATAAAGAAAGGGGGATTGAGTATGATTATTACTAAAATCAGTCGTTTAGGAACTTATGTGAAAGTAAATCCACATTTTGCAACATTAATAGATTTTCTAGAAAAAACAGGACTAGAAAATTTAACAGAAGGTCCGATTGATATCGATGGTGATCGATTATTTGGTAATTGCTTTACTTATCTAGCAGACGGTCAAGCAGGAGCCTTCTTTGAAACTCACCAAAAATATTTGGATATTCATTTAGTTTTGGAAAACGAAGAAGCCATGGCTGTTACGTCGCCAGAAAATGTAAGCGTTACCCAAAAATATGATGAAGAAAAAGATATTGAATTATACACAGGAGAAGTGGAACAGTTAGTTCATTTGAGAGCTGGTGAATGCCTTATCACTTTTCCAGAAGATTTACATCAACCCAAGGTTCGTATAAATGATGAACCTGTTAAAAAAGTTGTCTTTAAAGTTGCGATTTCTTAATGTAGAAAGGGAAGAACAATGAAAAAAATGAGAAAGTTTTTATGTCTAGCTGGAGTTGCGCTAGCAGCCGTTGCCTTGGTAGCTTGTTCAGGAAAGAAAGAAACTACAGCTGACACTGAACCACCGACAGAATTATCTGGTGAGATTACAATGTGGCACTCCTTTACTCAAGGACCACGTTTGGAAAGTATTCAAAAATCAGCAGATGCTTTTATGCAAAAGCATCCAAAAACCAAAATCAAGATTGAAACATTTTCTTGGAATGACTTCTATACTAAATGGACTACAGGTTTAGCAAATGGAAATGTGCCAGATATCAGTACGGCTCTTCCTAACCAAGTAATGGAAATGGTCAACTCAGATGCTTTGGTTCCGCTAAACGATTCTATCAAGCGTATTGGACAGGATAAATTTAACGAAACTGCCTTAAATGAAGCAAAAATCGGAGATGATTACTACTCTGTTCCTCTTTATTCACATGCACAAGTCATGTGGGTTAGAACAGATTTGTTAAAAGAGCATAATATTGAGGTTCCTAAAACTTGGGATCAACTCTATGAAGCTTCTAAAAAATTGAAAGAAGCTGGAGTTTATGGCTTGTCTGTTCCGTTTGGAACAAATGACTTAATGGCAACACGTTTCTTGAACTTCTACGTACGTAGTGGTGGTGGAAGTCTCTTGACAAAAGATCTTAAAGCAGATTTGACAAGTCAACTTGCTCAAGATGGTATTAAATACTGGGTTAAAATGTATAAAGAAATCTCACCTCAAGATTCTTTGAACTTTAATGTCCTTCAACAAGCTACCTTGTTCTATCAAGGAAAAACAGCATTTGACTTTAACTCTGGCTTCCATATTGGAGGAATTAATGCCAACAGTCCTCAATTGATTGATTCGATTGATGCTTATCCTATTCCAAAAATCAAAGAATCTGATAAGGAACAAGGAATTGAAACCTCAAACATTCCAATGGTTGTTTGGAAAAATTCAAAACACCCAGAAGTTGCTAAAGCATTCTTAGAATCACTTTATAATGAAGAAGACTACGTTAAATTCCTTGATTCAACTCCAGTAGGTATGTTGCCA
This sequence comes from Streptococcus humanilactis, assembly GCF_019448275.1. Classification (GTDB taxonomy): domain Bacteria; phylum Bacillota; class Bacilli; order Lactobacillales; family Streptococcaceae; genus Streptococcus; species Streptococcus humanilactis. The sequence continues at coordinate 113,536 of NZ_JAHXBZ010000002.1, forward strand.
ACTATTAAGGGGATTAGCGATTCTGCAGCCTATAAAGAAAATGAAACTCGTAAGAAATTTAAACATGCTGAAGAAGTGATTACTGAAGCTGTTAAAAAAGGTACTGCTATTGGTTATGAAAATGGACCAAGTGTACAAGCTGGTATGTTGACTAACCAACACATTATTGAACAAATGTTCCAAGATATCATTTCAAATGGAACAGATCCTATGAAAGCAGCAAAAGAAGCAGAAAAACAATTAAACGATTTATTTGAGGCTGCTCAGTAGATGTAAAAGACTAGAAAATAGGTGGGCTAGTGAGCTGAAAAGCCCTAGCCCAATCTTGTAAAAGAAGGGAGAAGGAGAATGGTTAAAGAACGTAATTTAACTCGCTGGATATTTGTTTTGCCAGCTATGATTATCGTAGGATTACTCTTTGTTTATCCGTTTTTCTCGAGTATTTTTTATAGCTTTACCAATAAGCATTTGATTATGCCTAATTATAAATTTGTTGGTTTAGCTAACTATAAAGCTGTGCTATCAGATCCCAACTTCTTTAATGCGTTCTTTAATTCAATTAAGTGGACCGTTTTCTCATTAGTTGGTCAAGTTTTAGTAGGGTTTGTATTGGCTTTGGCTCTTCACAGAGTACGCCACTTCAAGAAATTATATAGGACCTTATTGATTGTTCCTTGGGCATTTCCTACCATCGTTATTGCCTTTTCTTGGCAGTGGATTCTAAACGGGGTTTATGGCTACTTACCTAATCTAATCGTAAAATTAGGTTTAATGGAACATACGCCTGCATTTTTGACAGATAGTACATGGGCATTCCTATGTTTGGTGTTTATCAACATTTGGTTTGGAGCGCCGATGATCATGGTTAATGTGCTTTCAGCTTTGCAAACAGTACCAGAAGAACAATTTGAGGCTGCTAAGATAGATGGTGCTTCAAGTTGGCAAGTGTTCAAATTTATCGTCTTTCCACATATCAAAGTGGTTGTAGGGCTTCTAGTCGTTTTGAGAACTGTATGGATCTTTAATAACTTTGACATTATCTACCTAATTACAGGTGGTGGACCAGCCAATGCTACAACGACGCTTCCAATTTTTGCCTACAACCTAGGTTGGGGAACTAAATTGTTGGGTCGTGCTTCAGCAGTTACAGTATTGCTCTTTATCTTCTTGGTGGCAATTTGCTTTATCTACTTTGCTATCATCAGTAAGTGGGAAAAGGAGGGTAGAAAATAATGAAGAAGAAATCCGGTATTTATTTAGATATTCTCTCACATGTACTCTTGATTGGTGCGACCATCGTTGCAATTTTCCCATTGGTATGGATTATCATATCTTCTGTCAAGGGGAAAGGGGAATTAACTCAGTATCCAACACGATTTTGGCCTGAACAATTTACATTAGATTATTTCACTCATGTTATTAACGATTTGCACTTTATTGATAACATTCGAAACAGTTTAATCATTGCCTTAGCTACAACCGTTATTGCGATTATTATTTCTGCTATGGCAGCCTATGGTATTGTTAGATTCTTCCCTAAATTGGGAGCAATCATGTCGAGATTACTTGTCATTACCTACATTTTCCCACCAATTTTGTTAGCAATTCCCTATTCAATTGCCATTGCTAAAGTTGGATTAACAAATAGTTTATTTGGCTTGATGATGGTTTATCTATCTTTTAGTGTTCCATATGCAGTTTGGCTCTTAGTTGGATTTTTCCAAACAGTTCCAATTGGAATTGAAGAAGCAGCTAGAATTGATGGTGCAAATAAATTTGTTACATTTTATAAAGTTGTGCTACCGATTGTAGCACCAGGTATTGTAGCAACAGCTATTTATACATTTATCAATGCTTGGAATGAATTCTTGTATGCTTTAATTTTGATTAACAATACAGGAAAGATGACAGTAGCAGTAGCTCTTCGATCTCTTAACGGTTCAGAAATTTTAGACTGGGGAGATATGATGGCAGCATCTGTTATTGTGGTTCTTCCATCAATTATTTTCTTCTCTATTATCCAAAATAAGATTGCAAGTGGATTATCAGAAGGATCTGTGAAGTAAACGAAAGAAGGAAAAAATGAATAAGAGAGGTCTTTATTCAAAACTAGGAATTTCTGTTGTAGGAATTAGTCTTTTAATGGGAGTACCCACTTTGATTCATGCGAATGAATTAAACTATGGTCAACTGTCTATATCTCCTATTTTTCAAGGAGGTTCATATCAACTGAACAATAAGAGTATAGATATCAGCCCTTTGTTATTAGATAAATTATCTGGAGAGAGTCAGACAGTAGTAATGAAATTTAAAGCAGATAAACCAAACTCGCTTCAAGCTTTGTTTGGTCTATCTAATAGTAAAGCAGGCTTTAAAAATAATTACTTTTCAATTTTCATGAGAGATTCTGGTGAGATAGGTGTAGAAATAAGAGACGCCCAAAAGGGAATAAATTATTTATTTTCTAGACCAGCTTCATTATGGGGAAAGCATAAAGGACAGGCAGTTGAAAATACACTCGTATTTGTATCTGATTCTAAAGATAAGACATACACAATGTATGTTAATGGTATAGAAGTGTTCTCTGAAACAGTTGATACATTTTTGCCGATTTCAAATATAAATGGTATAGATAAGGCAACACTAGGAGCTGTTAATCGTGAAGGCAAGGATCATTATCTTGCAAGAGGAAGTATTGATGAAATCAGTCTATTTAATAAAGCAATTAGTGATCAGGAAGTTTCAACTATTCCCTTGTCAAATCCATTTCAGTTAATTTTCCAATCAGGAGATTCTACTCAAGCAAACTATTTTAGAATACCGACATTATATACATTAAGTAGTGGAAGAGTTCTATCAAGTATTGATGCACGTTATGGTGGGACTCATGATTCTAAAAGTAAGATTAATATCGCGACTTCTTATAGTGATGATAATGGGAAAACGTGGAGTGAGCCAACTTTTGCTATGAAGTTTAATGACTATGAGGAGCAGTTAGTTTACTGGCCACGAGATAATAAATTAAAGAATAGTCAAATTAGTGGAAGTGCTTCATTTATAGATTCATCCATTGTTGAAGATAAAAAATCTGGGAAAACGATATTATTAGCTGATGTTATGCCTGCTGGTATCGGAAATAATAATGCAAATAAAGCTGATTCAGGTTTTAAAGAAATAAACGGTCATTATTATTTAAAACTAAAGAAGGATGGAGATAATGATTTCCGTTATACAGTCAGAGAAAATGGTGTCGTTTATGATGAAACAACTAATAAACCTACAAATTATACTATAAATGATAAGTATGAAGTTTTAGAGGGAGGAAAGTCTTTAACAGTTGAACAATATTCGGTTGATTTTGATAGTGGCTCTTTAAGAGAAAGGCATAATGGAAAACAGGTTCCTATGAATGTTTTCTACAAAGATTCGTTATTTAAAGTGACTCCTACTAATTATATAGCAATGACAACTAGTCAGAATAGAGGAGAGAGTTGGGAACAATTTAAGTTATTGCCTCCGTTCTTAGGAGAAAAACATAATGGAACTTACTTATGTCCCGGACAAGGTTTAGCATTAAAATCAAGTAATAGATTAATTTTTGCAACATATACTAGTGGCGAACTAACTTATCTCATTTCTGATGATAGTGGTCAAACATGGAAGAAATCCTCAGCTTCAATTCCGTTCAAGAATGCGACAGCAGAAGCGCAAATGGTTGAAATGAGAGATGGTGTTATTAGAACATTCTTTAGAACTACTACAGGTAAGATTGCCTATATGACTAGTAGAGATTCTGGAGAAACATGGTCAGAAGTTTCGTATATCGATGGAATTCAACAAACTTCATATGGTACACAAGTATCTGCAATTAGATACTCTCAATTAGTTGATGGAAAAGAAGCAGTCATTTTGAGTACACCAAATTCTAGAAATGGCCGTAAGGGAGGTCAATTAGTTGTCGGTTTAGTCAATAAAGAAGATGATAGTATCGATTGGAAATACCACTATGACATTGATTTGCCTTCGTATGGTTATGCTTATTCTGCGATTACAGAATTGCCAAATCATCACATAGGTGTATTGTTTGAAAAATATGATTCATGGTCAAGAAATGAATTGCATTTAAGCAATGTAGTTCAGTATATAGATTTGGAAATTAATGATTTAACAAAATAAAGGAGAAAAAACATGGTTAAATACGGTGTTGTTGGAACAGGATATTTTGGAGCTGAGTTGGCTCGTTATATGCAAAAGAATGATGGAGCAGAGATTACTCTTCTCTATGATCCAGATAATGCAGAGGCTATTGCAGAAGAATTGGGAGCAAAAGTAGCAAGTTCCCTAGATGAGTTGGTTTCTAGCGATGAAGTAGATTGTGTTATCGTCGCAACTCCAAATAATCTTCATAAGGAACCGGTTATTAAGGCTGCACAACATGGCAAAAATGTTTTCTGTGAAAAACCAATTGCGCTTTCTTATCAAGATTGTCGCGAGATGGTAGATGCATGTAAAGAAAATAATGTAACCTTTATGGCAGGACATATTATGAACTTCTTTAATGGTGTCCATCATGCAAAAGAACTCATTAATCAAGGAGTCATCGGAGACGTTCTATATTGTCACACAGCTCGTAATGGTTGGGAAGAACAACAACCGTCAGTATCATGGAAAAAAATTCGTGAAAAATCAGGTGGTCACTTGTATCACCATATTCATGAATTGGATTGCGTGCAATTCCTTATGGGTGGTATGCCAGAAACTGTAACCATGACAGGTGGAAATGTAGCCCATGAAGGTGAAAATTTCGGTGATGAAGATGATATGATTTTTGTCAATATGGAATTTTCTAATAAACGTTTTGCCTTGTTAGAATGGGGTTCAGCTTATCGTTGGGGTGAACATTATGTTTTGATTCAAGGAACGAAAGGTGCTATCCGCTTAGACTTATTCAACTGTAAAGGAACTCTTAAGCTAGATGGACAAGAAAGCTATTTCTTGATTCATGAATCACAAGAAGAAGATGATGATCGTACTCGCATCTATCATAGTACAGAGATGGACGGAGCAATTGCTTATGGTAAACCAGGTAAACGTACTCCATTATGGCTATCATCTGTGATCGACAAAGAAATGCGATATCTGCATGAGATTATGCAAGGAGCTCCAGTATCAGAAGAATTTGCAAAACTATTGACAGGTGAAGCTGCTCTAGAAGCAATTGCTACTGCAGATGCTTGTACCCAGTCTATGTTTGAAGATCGCAAAGTAAAATTGTCAGAAATTGTAAAATAAACATAATGTAAAGGGGATGAAAAATTTATTTTCTCCCCTCGTTTCGGAAATAAGTTAGGAGAAAATCTATGTCAGATTTAAAAAAATACGAAGGTGTCATTCCAGCCTTCTACGCATGTTATGATGATCAAGGAGAAGTAAGTCCAGAGCGTACGCGTGCCTTGGTTCAATACTTCATTGATAAAGGTGTTCAAGGTCTTTATGTCAATGGTTCTTCTGGTGAATGTATCTACCAAAGCGTTGAAGACCGCAAGTTAATCTTGGAAGAAGTCATGGCAGTTGCCAAGGGCAAATTGACAATCATTGCTCACGTAGCTTGCAACAATACTAAAGACAGTATGGAACTTGCTCGCCATGCAGAAAGTTTGGGTGTAGATGCCATTGCAACGATTCCACCAATTTACTTCCGCTTGCCAGAATACTCAGTTGCTAAATATTGGAACGATATCAGTTCTGCAGCTCCAAATACAGACTACGTGATTTATAACATTCCTCAATTAGCAGGGGTTGCTTTGACTCCAAGCCTTTACACAGAAATGTTGAAGAATCCACGTGTTATCGGTGTTAAAAACTCTTCTATGCCAGTTCAAGATATCCAAACTTTTGTGAGCCTTGGTGGGGAAGACCATATCGTCTTCAATGGTCCAGATGAACAGTTCCTAGGTGGTCGTCTCATGGGAGCTAAAGCTGGTATCGGTGGTACTTATGGTGCTATGCCAGAACTCTTCTTGAAACTCAACCAATTGATTGCTGATAAAGACCTAGAAACAGCTCGTGAATTGCAATACGCTATAAATGCAATCATTGGCAAATTGACTGCTGCACATGGAAATATGTATGGTGTGATTAAGGAAGTCTTGAAGATCAATGAAGGATTGAACATTGGTTCTGTTCGTTCACCATTGACACCAGTGACTGAAGAAGATCGTCCAGTTGTAGAAGCAGCTGCAGCCTTGATTCGTGAAACCAAGGAGCGCTTCCTCTAATCCATAAGGAGGTATTTATGACACACTATGTTGCAATTGATATCGGTGGAACAAATATCAAATATGGTTTGATCGACCAAGAAGGCCAACTTGTTGAATCGCATGAAATGCTAACTGAGGCGCATAAGGGTGGACCTCATATCTTACAAAAGACCAAAGATATTGTAGCCAGCTATTTAGAAAAAGGCCCAGTAGCAGGTGTTGCCATTTCTTCTGCAGGGATGGTAGATCCTGACAAGGGTGAGATTTTCTATGCTGGGCCTCAGATTCCCAACTATGCAGGAACTCAGTTCAAGAAGGAAATCGAGACTAGCTTTAATATTCCTTGTGAGATTGAAAATGATGTCAACTGTGCAGGTCTTGCTGAGGCAGTATCTGGTTCAGGCAAGGGAGCGAGTGTTACTCTTTGCTTGACTATTGGAACCGGTATCGGTGGTTGCTTGATTATGGATGGGAAAGTCTTCCATGGATTTAGCAATTCGGCCTGTGAAGTTGGTTATATGCATATGCAGGATGGAGCGTTCCAAGATTTGGCTTCTACAACAGCCTTGGTGGAGTATGTAGCAGCAGGTCATGGAGATCCAGTTGATCAGTGGAATGGCCGACGTATCTTTAAGGAAGCCACTGAAGGAAACAAAATCTGCATGGCTGGTATTGACCGGATGGTAGACTATCTAGGAAAAGGTCTGGCAAATATTTGCTACGTTGTCAATCCAGAAGTAGTCATTCTCGGTGGTGGTATTATGGGACAAGAGGCTATCCTCAAACCTAAGATCCGCACAGCCTTGAAAGAGGCTTTGGTACCAAGTTTAGCAGAAAAAACACGATTAGAATTTGCTCATCATCAAAATACAGCAGGTATGTTGGGAGCTTATTATCATTTTAAAACAAAACAATCCTAGTTTGGCTGAGCCAAACTAGGATTTTCTGACGCGTTTTTGTCTACGATAGCCGTTGAGTTTTTTATTTTCCCAGTAGCTATTAAAGATTTTTTCCTTGCTTTCGCGATTGATTTCCAAAAAGTAGGCATAAATCAAATCAATAAAGAAGAGCATAGGAAGTTGAGCGGATATTCGTTGGATGTAGGAAGGTTGGCTGTGGCTAGCAACGAGAACGGTCTCTGTATAGGTCTGGCTATCTTTATTGGGAACACTTGAAAAGAGTACAGTCTTCGCCCCCATCTCCTTGGCATCTAATAGACTATCTAAAATAGAAGGTGTTGTGCCAGAAAGTGAGAAACCAAGTACGAGACAATTTTCGTCCATAATACTGGTTGTCCAGGCAAAGCCATCTTGATCGGTCAAGGCCTCGCAGACCACACCTAGACGCATGAAGCGTAATTTCATTTCACGAGCTACGAGGCCAGAACTCCCTGTTCCGAAGAAGTAGACACGCTCAGCATCTTCGATTAATTGGGCAATTCGTTCTAGTTGGACTTCGTCAATCAAGTCTTGTGTTTGTTCCCTCATATTGCTATAGCTTCTGAGGACTCGTTTGGTCAGTGGACTGTGCTTGGAGACTTGGTTGGTTTGATTTTCTGCCTGATGTTGGTATTGGAAAATAAATTCTCGATAACCTGTAAAGCCACACTTTTTAGCAAAGCGGGTCAGAGCAGCCTGGGAGATATGTAATTTTTGAGTGACCTGTTGGGAAGATAAATCATCTGTAATGGTTTCTGCTTGTAAAAAATAGCGAGCGATTTCTTGCTCTAGGTCTGTCATTTCTTCAAAATGTGAATCAATGATAGTTGCGATATCTGGTTTGTCCATAGGGAAGGCTCCTTTAAATGAGTCGTGTTGGAAAAAGACTAGATTATTGAACTTTTACATTCATTATAACATATAATATAGGGATGAATAAATAAAAACGTATCTTACTGTAAAAACGAAAAAAAGCTTCTTTCTTTTCCATAATTTTCTGCTCAAATTGTGGTACAATTAAGAGTAAGATTTTAAGTTAGAAATGAGACTGATTTGTATGAGAAAATTTAACAGCCATTCGATTCCGATTCGGCTTAATTTATTGTTTTCAATCGTCATTTTACTCTTTATGACTATTATTGGTCGTTTGTTGTATATGCAGGTTTTGAACAAGGATTTTTACGAAAAAAAGCTAGCCTCAGCTAGTCAGACCAAGGTCACAACCAGTTCTGCCCGTGGGGAAATTTATGATGCTAGTGGAAAACCTTTGGTAGAAAATACGTTAAAGCAGGTTGTTTCCTTTACGCGTAGTAATAAAATGACGGCTAAAGATTTAAAAGAAATCGCTAGTCAGTTACTGGGATATGTGAGCATCAGTTCGCCAAATTTGACAGAACGCCAGTTGGCAGATTACTATTTGGCTGATCCTGAAATCTATAAAAAAACAGTGGAGGCTCTCCCAAGTGAGAAACGCTTGAATTCAGATGGCAATCGTCTATCCGAATCAGAACTGTATAACAATGCGGTCGATAGTGTCCAAGCGAGTCAACTAAACTATACAGAGGATGAAAAGAAAGAAATCTATCTTTTTAGTCAGTTAAATGCCGTTGGAAATTTTGCGACAGGAACCATTGTGACAGATGCTCTTACAGATACCCAGATTGCTCTGATTGCCTCTGCTTCGAAACAATTACCCGGTGTCAGTATTTCAACTTCATGGGATCGAAAAGTTCTAGAGACTTCCCTTTCTTCTATAGTAGGAAGTGTTTCCAGTGAAAAAGCTGGTCTCCCAGCTGAAGAAGCAGATTCCTATCTTAAAAAAGGTTATTCTTTAAATGACCGTGTTGGGACTTCTTATCTAGAAAAACAATATGAGGAAACCTTGCAAGGAAAACGCTCGGTGAAAGAAATCCATCTAGACAAGTATGGCAATATGGAGAGTGTCGAAAATATCGAAGATGGTACCAAAGGGAACAATATTAAACTAACCATTGATTTGGCCTTTCAAGATAGCGTGGACAATCTTCTTAAGAGTTATTTCAATTCTGAGTTAGGAAATGGAGGAGCTAGATATTCTGAAGGTGTTTATGCAGTTGCTTTGAACCCAAAAACAGGTGCAGTTTTGTCTATGTCAGGGCTAAAACATGACTTGAAAACGGGAGATTTAACACCTGATTCCTTGGGAACGGTGACTAATGTCTTTGTCCCAGGTTCGGTTGTCAAGGCTGCGACCATCAGTTCTGGTTGGGAAAATGGAGTCTTGTCAGGAAATCAAACCTTGACAGACCAACCGATTGTCTTCCAAGGTTCAGCTCCAATTAATTCTTGGTACACTCAGGCCTACGGTTCATTCCCAATTACAGCGGTGGAAGCCTTGGAGTATTCTTCTAATGCCTATATGGTTCAAACGGCTTTGGGCATTATGGGTCAAACCTATCAACCCAATATGTTTGTTTTAACTAACAATTTAGAATCCGCTATGGGGAAACTTCGTTCGACATTTGCGGAATATGGTCTTGGAGCCTCAACAGGCATTGACCTTCCAGATGAGTCAACTGGTTTTATACCAAAAGAGTATAATTTTGCTAATTACATTACCAATGCCTTTGGTCAGTTTGATAACTATACGCCGATGCAATTGGCTCAGTATGTAGCAACTATTGCAAATGATGGTGTTCGTGTGGCTCCTCGTATTGTTGAAGGCATTTATGGAAATAATGATAAGGGAGGACTGGGCGACTTGATTCAGCAACTGCAACCGACAGAGATGAATAAGGTCAATATATCCGATTCCGATATGAGTGTCTTGCACCAAGGTTTTTATCAGGTTGCTCATGGGACTAGTGGATTGACAACTGGACGTGCCTTTTCAAATGGTGCCTTGGTATCCATTAGCGGAAAAACGGGTACAGCCGAAAGCTATGTGGCAGATGGTCAGCAAGCAACCAATACCAATGCGGTGGCCTATGCCCCATCTGATAATCCCCAAATCGCTGTTGCAGTGGTCTTTCCTCATAATACCAATCTAACAAATGGTGTAGGACCTTCCATTGCGCGTGACATTATCAATCTGTATCAAAAATACCATCCAATGAACTAGAAAGGAAATTATGCTTTATCCAACACCCATTGCCAAGCTGATTGACAGTTATTCCAAGTTACCAGGTATCGGGATTAAGACGGCTACGCGTCTGGCCTTTTATACGATTGGGATGTCTGATGATGATGTCAATGAATTTGCAAAAAATCTCCTTTCTGCTAAGAGAGAATTGACCTACTGTTCTATTTGTGGACGTTTGACAGACGACGATCCTTGCTCTATCTGTACCGATCCGACTCGTGACCAGACAACGATTTTGGTGCTAGAGGATAGTCGTGATGTGGCAGCCATGGAAAATATCCAAGAATATCATGGACTCTATCATGTCCTGCATGGTCTCATTTCTCCTATGAATGGCGTCAGTCCGGATGATATCAATCTCAAGAGCCTCATGACTCGTCTTATGGACAGTGAAGTTTCAGAGGTAATCGTAGCCACAAATGCCACAGCAGATGGGGAAGCGACTTCCATGTATCTTTCACGTTTGCTCAAGCCAGCTGGGATCAAGGTTACGCGCCTGGCACGAGGCCTCGCTGTGGGAGCAGATATCGAGTATGCGGACGAAGTGACCCTCTTACGAGCCATTGAAAATCGGACAGAGTTGTAAGTGTAGGCAAATTTACGAACTCCATTCATTTATAAAAAATCAAGGAGGCTGAAAATCGTTCCTATCGGCCTCTTTTTGTATAGTGTGATGAGTAGGATCAGGTTCAAGTTTTAAAAAACCAAGCAAATATGATATACTAAAGAGCGAGTATTCTAGTAGAATTAGGACAAGTAATATGAAACAAACGATTATTCTTTTATATGGTGGACGGAGTGCGGAACGCGAAGTCTCTGTCCTTTCAGCGGAAAGTGTCATGCGTGCGGTCAATTACGACCGTTTCACAGTTAAGACTTTCTTCATCAGTCAGTCAGGTGACTTTATCAAAACGCAGGAATTTAGTCAGACTCCAGGCCAAGAGGATCGTCTCATGACCAATGCGACCATTGATTGGGATAAGAAAGTTGTACCAAGTGCTATATACGAAGAGGGAGCAGTGGTATTCCCAGTTCTTCACGGTCCGATGGGAGAAGATGGCTCTGTCCAAGGTTTCCTTGAAGTTTTGAAAATGCCTTATGTCGGCTGTAATATCTTGTCATCTAGTCTTGCCATGGACAAAATCACGACCAAGCGTGTGTTAGAATCTGCTGGCATTGCCCAAGTTCCTTATGTGGCTATTGTTGAAGGGGACGATGTGACTGCTAAAATTGCTGAAGTGGAAGAAAAATTGACTTATCCAGTCTTCACTAAGCCGTCAAACATGGGTTCTAGTGTCGGTATTTCCAAGTCTGAAAATCAAGAAGAACTCCGTCAAGCTTTGAAACTTGCCTTCCAATATGACAGCCGTGTCTTGGTAGAGCAAGGGGTGAATGCTCGTGAAATCGAGGTTGGCCTCTTGGGTAACTACGATGTCAAAAGCACGCTGCCAGGAGAAGTTGTCAAAGATGTTGCCTTTTATGACTACGATGCCAAGTATATCGATAACAAGATTACCATGGATATTCCAGCAAAGATCAGTGATGATGTGATATCTGTCATGCGTCAAAATGCAGAAACAGCCTTCCGTGCGATTGGTGGTCTCGGTCTTTCTCGTTGCGATTTCTTCTATACAGATAAGGGCGAGATTTTCCTAAACGAGCTTAATACCATGCCAGGTTTCACCCAGTGGTCTATGTATCCACTACTTTGGGATAATATGGGAATCAGCTACCCAGACCTAATCGAGCATTTGGTTGACCTTGCTAAGCAAAGTTTTGACAAGCGCGAAGCACATTTGCTATAAAAATGAAAGAGAGGGTAGAAGTCAGAACCATCACTGCAAGGTGATCAGAGTTCTCGGACTTCAGCCCTTTTTAAAGGAGTAGAAATGAAATTAACAATCCATGAAGTGGCTCAAGTTGTAGGAGCTAAAAATGATGTCAGTATCTTTGAGGACACCCAGTTAGAAAAAGCTGAGTTTGACAGTCGCTTAATTGCGACAGGAGATTTATTTGTGCCCCTCAAGGGTGCGCGTGATGGTCATGACTTTATCGAAACAGCCTTTGAAAATGGTGCAGCAGCAACCCTGTCTGAGAAAGAGGTTGCAAATCATCCTTATATTTTAGTAGATGATGTCTTGACTGCCTTTCAAACCCTAGCTGCCTACTATCTTGAAAAAACAGCTGTTGATGTCTTTGCAGTTACAGGTTCAAATGGTAAGACAACGACCAAGGATATGTTGGCACACTTGCTATCAACAACCTACAAAACTTACAAAACACAAGGCAACTACAATAATGAGATTGGCCTTCCTTACACAGTTCTCCATATGCCTGAAGGAACAGAAAAGTTGGTCTTGGAGATGGGGCAGGATCATTTGGGAGATATTCATCTCTTGTCAGAATTGGCTCATCCAAAAACAGCCATTGTAACCTTGGTTGGAGAGGCTCATTTGGCCTTTTTCAAAGACCGTTCAGAGATTGCTAAAGGAAAAATGCAAATTGCAGACGGCATGCCTTCAGGTTCCTTGCTTTTGGCACCAGCAGATCCGATTGTAGAGGACTACTTGCCAGCTGATAAAAAGGTGGTCCGTTTTGGGCAAGGAGCTGAGTTGGAAATTACAGACTTGATTGAGCGTAAAGACAGTCTGACCTTTAAGGCTAATTTCTTGGAACAAGCCCTTGATTTGCCAGTGACTGGTAAGTACAATGCCACCAATGCTATGATTGCATCCTATATTGCCCTGCAAGAAGGAGTTTCAGAGGAGCAGATTCGTCAGGCCTTCCAAAATCTTGAATTGACGCGTAACCGTACCGAGTGGAAGAAAGCAGCCAATGGAGCAGATATCCTATCAGATGTTTACAATGCCAATCCAACAGCTATGAAGCTGATTTTAGAGACTTTCTCTGCCATTCCAGCCAACGAAGGTGGCAAGAAAATCGCTGTCTTGGCGGATATGAAGGAACTTGGTGACCAGTCTGTTCAACTTCATAACCAGATGATTTTGAGTCTTTCGCCAGATGTGCTGGATACCGTGATTTTCTATGGAGAAGATATCGCAGAATTGGCCCAACTTGCCAGTCAAATGTTCCCAATCGGTCACGTTTACTACTTCAAGAAAACAGAAGACCAAGACCAATTTGAAGACCTAGTTAAGCAGGTCAAGGAAAGTCTAGGAGCTAATGATCAAATCTTGCTCAAGGGCTCTAACTCCATGAATCTAGCTAAGCTGGTAGAAAGTTTAGAAAATGAATGCTAGTGATTTTGCCAAGTATCTTCAAAGAATGATTGCCCTTACAGATACTGGATTAACCTTTACAAAAGATCCTTTCGACCGTGAGCGCTATGAAGACTTGCGAAGTCTGTTATCTGAAATGTTGAATCAAGCATCAGACCTTGATGCCGAAGAAGTGGCAGAAGTTTTGAAGCCAACTTCCGCTTATGCAACTCCGTTAATGGACGTCCGTGCTTGGATTGTTGAGGACGAAAAGATTTGTCTGGTTAGGGGACAAGGAGAGAATGATTGGGCTTTGCCAGGTGGCTTTGGCGAGGTCGGTTATTCACCAACTGAAAATATTCTCAAGGAAATTGAAGAAGAAACCGGTTTTAAAGCCAAAGTTGAACGACTACTAGCTGTTTTTGATACCAATCGTTTCCAACTACAGAGTAAACAATATGCAAAGTTTGTTTTTGAATGCAAGCTTCTTGATGGACAATTCCAAGAAAATCAAGAAATTGCTGACCTTCAATTTTTTGCCATTGACCAACTGCCAGCCTTATCTGAAAAACGCATTACCAAGGAGCAAATAGAGATTCTTTGGCAGGTTTATCAAGGTCAGAGGGAGCAATATCTTGATTAAGAAGATGATTATCGTATTTCTAAATTCATTTTTGACAAATAGCATGGTATAATAAAATGCAGGAAAATTTTGAATCATGAGGAATACTAGATGAATTTATGGGATATTTTCTTTACGACCCAAGCAACAGAGCCACCCAAGTTTGATCTTTATTGGTATGTCAGTATATTTACACTCTTGGCCTTGACCTTCTATACAGCCTATCGTTATCGTGAAAAGAAGGTTTACCAACGATTTTTCCAAATCTTGCAGGCCGTTCAGTTAATCCTTCTTTATGGTTGGTATGGGGTCAATCATATGCCACTGTCAGAAAGTTTACCCTTTTACCATTGCCGTATGGCTATGTTTGTGGTGCTCTTGCTTCCTGGTCAGTCTAAATATAGGCAGTATTTTGCATTACTAGGAACATTTGGGACATTAGCTGCCTTTGTTTATCCAGTGCCAGATCCCTATCCTTTCCCACATATTGCCATTTTGTCCTTTATCTTTGGGCACTTAGCTCTCTTGGGGAACTCACTGGTTTATCTCTTGAGACAGTACGATGCGAGAATGCTAGATGTGAAAAGAATTTTTCTCATTACCTTTGCATTAAATGCCTTAATTTTTGTGGTCAATTTGGTAACAGGTGGAGATTACGGATTCTTGACCAAACCGCCATTGGTTGGAGATCACGGCTTAGTAGCCAATTATTTAATCGTTTCCCTGGCCTTGTCAGCGGCGATTACGTTGACAAAGAAAATTTTGGAACTATTTTTAGAACAAGAAGCAGAAAAAATGATTGCAAAGAAAGCTTAGAAATGAGCTTTCTTTTTTGTACAATAGACAGATTGTTGACAAAGTTTACAGTGAATGAATTTCTGAACAGAAAAACTAAAAAATTGGCTGGTAAATTTAGGAAAAAACTGAGCACGATGAGATTTTTTGTGTTATAATATTCTGTGAATAGCTATGCCTACGTTTAGCTATTGAATATTACGAAGTTAGAAACTTGGAAGATAGAGAGGATGCGATGTAATGGCTAGAGAAGGCTTTTTTACAGGTCTAGATATTGGAACAAGCTCTGTCAAGGTGCTTGTAGCTGAGCAGAGAAATGGTGAATTAAATGTAATTGGCGTGAGTAATGCCAAAAGTAAAGGTGTAAAGGATGGAATTATTGTTGATATTGATGCAGCAGCAACTGCTATCAAATCAGCAATTTCCCAAGCAGAAGAAAAAGCAGGCATCTCAATTAAATCAGTGAATGTTGGTTTACCAGCTAATCTCTTACAGGTAGAACCAACTCAAGGAATGATTCCAGTAACATCTGATACCAAGGAAATTATGGATCAAGATGTCGAAAATGTTGTCAAATCAGCTTTGACAAAGAGTATGACACCTGATCGTGAAGTTATCACATTCATTCCTGAGGAATTTATTGTGGATGGTTTTCAAGGGATTCGTGATCCACGTGGTATGATGGGGGTTCGCCTTGAAATGCGTGGTTTACTTTATACAGGTCCTCGCACTATTTTACATAACCTACGTAAGACAGTTGAACGTGCAGGTGTTCAGGTTGAAAATATTATTATTTCACCACTAGCAATGGTTCAATCGATTTTGAATGAAGGTGAACGTGAATTTGGTGCTACAGTGATTGATATGGGGGCAGGTCAAACGACTGTTGCTACAATCCGTAACCAAGAACTCCAGTTTACCAATATTCTCCAAGAAGGCGGAGATTATGTAACTAAGGATATTTCTAAAGTCTTGAAGACATCACAGAAACTAGCTGAAGGTTTGAAATTAAACTATGGAGAGGCTTATCCTCCTCTCGCAAGTAAAGAAACATTCCAAGTCGAAGTGATCGGGGAAGTAGAACCTGTTGAAGTAACAGAAAATTACTTGTCAGAAATTATTTCTGCACGTATTAAGCATATTTTTGAACAAATCAAACAAGACTTAGACAGAAGACATTTATTGGATCTTCCTGGTGGCATTGTTTTGATTGGTGGAACCGCTATTTTACCGGGTATTGTGGAACTTGCTCAAGAAGTTTTTGGTGTTCGTGTCAAGCTTTATGTTCCAAACCAAGTTGGAATTCGTAATCCAGCCTTTGCGCATGTGATTAGTCTATCAGAATTCGCGGGACAATTGACAGAAGTACATCTCTTGGCTCAACGAGCAGTCAAGGGTGATGAAGGATTATTCCAACAACCGCTTAGTTTTGGGGGAATGATTCAGAAAACAGCTCAGTTTGTACAATCAACGCCTGTTCAACCAGCCCCTGCTCCAGAAGTAGAGCCGGTGGCGCCTACAGAACCAATGGCGGATTTCCAACAAGCTTCACAAAATAAACCGAAATTAGCAGATCGTTTCCGTGGCTTGATCGGAAGCATGTTTGACGAATAAAGAGGAAAAATAAATTATGACATTTTCATTTGATACAGCTGCTGCTCAAGGTGCAGTGATTAAAGTAATTGGTGTCGGTGGAGGTGGTGGCAATGCCATCAACCGTATGGTCGACGAAGGTGTTACAGGCGTAGAATTTATCGCAGCAAACACAGATGTACAAGCATTGAGTAGTACAAAAGCTGAGACTGTTATTCAGTTGGGACCTAAATTGACTCGTGGTTTGGGTGCAGGAGGTCAACCTGAGGTTGGTCGTAAAGCTGCTGAAGAAAGCGAAGAAACACTGACGGAAGCTATCAGTGGCGCAGATATGGTCTTCATCACTGCTGGTATGGGAGGAGGCTCTGGAACTGGAGCTGCTCCTGTTATTGCTCGTATCGCCAAAGATTTAGGTGCTCTTACAGTTGGTGTCGTAACACGTCCGTTTGGTTTTGAAGGAAGCAAACGTGGACAATTTGCTGTAGAAGGAATCAATCAACTACGTGAGCATGTAGATACTCTATTGATTATTTCAAACAACAACTTGCTTGAAATTGTTGATAAGAAGACACCGCTTTTGGAGGCTCTTAGCGAAGCAGATAACGTTCTTCGTCAAGGTGTTCAAGGAATTACCGATTTGATTACCAATCCAGGATTGATTAACCTTGACTTTGCCGATGTGAAAACAGTTATGGCAAATAAAGGGAATGCCCTAATGGGTATCGGTATTGGTAGTGGAGAAGAACGTGTGGTAGAAGCAGCTCGTAAGGCAATCTACTCACCACTTCTTGAAACAACGATTGATGGAGCAGAAGATGTGATTGTCAACGTAACTGGTGGTCTTGACTTAACCTTGATTGAGGCAGAAGAGGCTTCACAAATTGTGAACCAGGCAGCAGGTCAAGGAGTGAACATCTGGCTCGGTACTTCAATTGATGAAAGTATGCGTGATGAAATTCGTGTAACAGTTGTCGCAACGGGTGTTCGTCAAGACCGCGTAGAAAAGGTTGTGGCTCCACAAGCTAGACCTACTACTAACTACCGTGAGACAGTAAAACCAGCTCATTCACATGGCTTTGATCGTCATTTTGATATGGCAGAAACGGCTGAATTGCCAAAACAAAATCAACGTCGCTCGGAACAAGCTCAAGGATCTGCTTTTGGTGATTGGGATTTACGTCGCGAGACAATTGTTCGTCCGACTGATTCAGTAGTGTCACCGGTAGAACGTTTTGAAATTCCAAATTCACAAGATGAAGATGAATTGGATACACCTCCATTTTTCAAAAATCGTTAAGTAAATGAATGTAAAAGAAAATACAGAACGTGTTTTTCGAGAAGTCGCAGAAGCAAGTCTGAGTGCTCATCGCGAGAGTAGCTCAGTCTCTGTCATTGCAGTTACCAAGTATGTAGATGTACCGACAGCGGAAGCCTTGCTTCCGCTAGGGGTTCATCATATCGGTGAAAATCGTGTAGATAAGTTTCTAGAGAAATATCAAGCTTTAAAAGATCAAGATGTGACTTGGCATTTGATTGGTACCTTACAAAGACGTAAGGTGAAAGATGTCATTCAATACGTTGATTATTTCCATGCATTGGATTCAGTAAAGCTAGCAGAGGAAATCCAAAAAAGAAGTGACCGAGTTATCAAGTGTTTCCTTCAAGTAAATATTTCTAAAGAAGAAAGTAAACACGGCTTTTCGAGAGAGGAACTGCTGGAAGTCTTGCCAGAGTTAGCCAAACTAGATAAGATTGAATATGTTGGATTAATGACGATGGCACCTTTTGAGGCTAGCAGTGAGCAGTTGAAAGAAATTTTCAAGGCGACCCAAGATTTACAAAAAGAAATCCAAGAAAAACAAATTCCAAATATGCCTATGACCGACTTAAGTATGGGAATGAGTCGTGATTATAAAGAAGCGATTCAATTCGGTTCCACCTTTGTTCGCATAGGTACAGCATTTTTTAAGTAGGAGAGAACCATGTCTTTAAAAGATAGATTCGATAGATTTATAGATTATTTTACGGAGGATGAGGATTTAAGTCTCCCTAATGAAAAACGAGATGAGCCCATTTTAACTCCAGTAAATTCTACACAGGAAAAGGCTCTCTCAACGAATCAAACACCAAGCACAAGTGGTACAAAAGAAAATAATATTACTAGACTGCATGCACGTCAACAAGAGTTAGCAAAGCAAAATCAGCATTCTACTGAAAAAGTAACAATTGATGTTCGTTATCCTAGAAAATATGAAGATGCGATAGAAATTGTTGATTTATTAGCAGGAAACGAAAGTATTTTGATTGATTTTCAATATATGACTGAAGTGCAAGCTCGTCGTTGTTTAGATTATCTGGATGGAGCTTGCCATGTTCTAGCTGGAAATTTGAAAAAGGTAGCTTCTACCATGTACCTGTTGACACCAGTGAATGTTATTGTAAATGTTGAAGATATTCGTTTACCAGATGAAGATCAACAGGGTGAGTTTGATTTTGATATGAGACGAAATAGAGTACGATAATGATTTTTTTAATTCGTATGATTTATAATGCAGTGGATATTTACTCCCTGATTTTGGTGGCCTTTGCTGTCATGTCTTGGTTTCCAGGCGCCTACGAATCAAGTTTGGGTCGTTGGATTGTAGCATTGGTAAAACCAGTGCTTGCTCCTTTGCAACGCCTGCCTTTACAGATAGCAGGTCTTGATTTATCTGTTTGGGTTGCGATTGTTTTGATTCGATTTTTAGGAGAAAACCTAGTCCGTTTTCTGGCGATGATAGGATGAATAAAGGGATTTACCAGCATTTCTCCATAGAAGATCGTCCCTTTCTTGATAAGGGAATGGAATGGATAAAAAAGGTAGAAGATAGCTATGCTCCTTTTTTAACTCCTTTTATCAATCCTCATCAGGAGAAGCTATTAAAGATTTTGGCCAAAACCTATGGTCTTGCTTGTAGCAGTAGTGGGGAATTCGTCTCGAGTGAGTATGTTCGAGTTTTATTATACCCAGATTATTTCCAGCCAGAGTTTTCAGATTTTGAAATATCTCTCCAGGAAATAGTGTATTCCAATAAATTTGAACACTTAACGCATGCTAAGATTTTAGGGACAGTCATCAATCAATTAGGGATTGAACGGAAACTTTTTGGAGATATCCTAGTAGATGAAGAACGGGCGCAGATTATGATTAATCAGCAGTTTCTTCTTCTCTTTCAAGATGGATTAAAGAAAATTGGCCGTATACCCGTTTCGCTGGAGGAACGTCCTTTCACCGAGAAAATAGATAAGCTAGAACAGTATAGAGAGCTGAATTTATGCGTGTCTAGTTTTAGATTAGATGTTCTTTTATCAAATGTTTTAAAACTATCTAGAAATCAAGCAAACCAGTTGATTGACAAGAAACTTGTCCAAGTAAATTATCATATGGTAGACAAATCAGATTATACTGTTCAAGTTGGAGACTTGATTAGTGTGAGAAAATTTGGGCGTTTGAGGTTACTTCAAGATAAGGGACAAACTAAAAAAGAGAAGAAAAAAATAACAGTCCAGTTGTTATTAAGTAAGTGAGGAAAAATATGCCAATTACATCGTTAGAAATCAAAGATAAAACCTTTAGCACACGCTTTAGAGGTTTTGATCCAGAAGAAGTAGATGAATTTTTAGATATTGTAGTTCGTGATTATGAAGATTTGGTTCGTTCTAATCATGATAAGGATTTACATATTAAAAATTTGGAAGAGCGTTTGTCTTACTTTGATGAGATGAAAGATTCGTTGAGCCAGTCTGTATTGATTGCCCAAGATACAGCTGAGAGAGTGAAACAAACAGCACACGATCGTTCAAATAATATTATTCATCAAGCTGAACAGGATGCACATCGATTATTGGAAGAAGCAAAATACAAGGCAAATGAAATTCTTCGTCAGGCTGCTGACAATGCTAAGAAAGTTGCTGTTGAAACCGAAGAATTGAAGAACAAGAGTCGTGTCTTCCACCAACGTCTCAAATCTACAATTGAGAGTCAGTTGGCTATTGTTGAATCTTCAGATTGGGAAGATATTCTTCGTCCAACAGCTACTTATCTTCAAACCAGTGATGAAGCTTTTAAAGAAGTGGTTAGCGAAGTACTTGGAGAACCGATTCCAGCTCCACTTGAGGAAGAACCAATTGATATGACACGTCAATTTTCTCAAGAAGAAATGACAGAGTTACAGGCTCGTATTGAGGCAGCCAATAAAGAATTGGCTGAATTTGAAGCTCAGGCTAAACAGGAAGTGGAAAATCCAACTCCTGTAGTGAGTCCTCAAATTGAAGAAGTACCTGCTCATCCAGTTGGTCCAATGTATGAAGAACCAGAAGTAGCTCCAGTACATCCTTCGGCTCCAACACCAGCTACAGAAACGTTTGATTCAGCACCAGGATTTGATGCACCGCAAGAATCCGTTACAATTTTATAAGAAATAATCTGAGAACAATATCTTATCCTTATATTTCCAGCGAGCAGGAGATGGTGTGAGCCCTGTAATCCCTATTGATAAGATTATCCTCTCAAACAATCAAGTCTGAATGGAGTAAGATTTGACGTTCCCCACGTTACGGGATAAGAGGAAAAAAGCTGAGTCTTTTTTCGAATAAAGGTGGTACCACGATTTTCGTCCTTTTTGGAAGTCGTGGTTTTTAATTTGTTATTATTTATAAAGGAGATACCATGAAACTCAAAGATACCCTTAATCTTGGGAAAACAGCTTTCCCAATGCGTGCAGGCCTTCCGACCAAAGAGCCAGTTTGGCAAAAGGAATGGGAAGATGCAAAACTTTATCAACGTCGTCAAGAATTGAACCAAGGAAAACCTCATTTCACCTTGCATGATGGCCCTCCATACGCGAACGGAAATATTCACGTTGGACACGCTATGAACAAGATTTCAAAAGATATCATTGTTCGTTCAAAATCAATGTCAGGTTTTTACGCACCATTTATCCCAGGTTGGGATACTCATGGTCTGCCAATCGAGCAAGTTTTGGCAAAACAAGGTGTCAAACGTAAAGAAATGGACTTGGTTGAGTACTTGAAACTTTGCCGTGAATACGCTCTTTCTCAAGTAGATAAACAACGCGAAGACTTCAAACGTTTGGGTGTTTCTGGCGATTGGGAAAATCCATATGTGACTTTGACTCCTGACTATGAAGCAGCCCAAATCCGTGTATTTGGTGAGATGGCTAATAAAGGTTATATCTACCGTGGTGCCAAGCCAGTTTACTGGTCTTGGTCATCTGAGTCAGCCCTTGCTGAAGCAGAAATTGAATACCATGATTTGGTTTCGACTTCCCTTTATTATGCCAATAAGGTAAAAGATGGCAAAGGTGTTCTAGATACAGATACTTATATCGTTGTCTGGACAACTACTCCATTTACCATCACAGCTTCTCGTGGTTTGACTGTTGGTGCAGATATTGATTACGTTTTGGTTCAACCTGCTGGTGAAGCTCGTAAGTTTGTGGTTGCTGCAGAATTGTTGACTAGCTTGTCTGAGAAATTTGGTTGGTCTGATGTTCAAGTTTTGGCAACTTACCGTGGTCAAGAATTGAACCACATCGTAACAGAACATCCATGGGATACAGCTGTAGATGAATTGGTTATCCTTGGTGACCACGTTACAACAGATTCTGGTACAGGTATTGTCCATACCGCCCCTGGTTTTGGTGAGGACGACTACAATGTTGGTATTGCTAATGGTCTTGAAGTCGCAGTGACTGTTGACGAACGTGGTATCATGATGAAGAATGCTGGTCCTGAGTTTGAAGGTCAATTCTATGAAAAGGTAGTTCCAACTGTTATCGAGAAACTTGGTAACCTCCTTCTTGCCCAAGAAGAAATCTCTCACTCATACCCATTTGACTGGCGTACTAAGAAACCAATCATCTGGCGTGCAGTACCACAATGGTTTGCCTCAGTTTCTAAATTCCGCCAAGAAATCTTGGATGAAATTGAAAAAGTGAAATTCCACTCAGAATGGGGTAAAGTCCGTCTTTACAATATGATTCGTGACCGTGGTGACTGGGTCATCTCTCGTCAACGTGCTTGGGGTGTTCCACTTCCTATCTTCTACGCTGAAGATGGTACAGCTATCATGACAGCTGAAACTATTGAACACGTAGCTCAACTTTTTGAAGAACATGGTTCAAGCATTTGGTGGGAACGTGATGCTAAGGATCTCTTGCCAGAAGGATTTACTCATCCAGGTTCACCAAATGGCGAGTTCAAAAAAGAAACAGATATCATGGACGTTTGGTTTGACTCAGGTTCATCATGGAATGGAGTTGTGGTAAATCGTCCAGAGTTGACTTACCCAGCAGACCTTTACTTAGAAGGTTCTGACCAGTACCGTGGTTGGTTCAACTCATCACTCATCACATCTGTTGCCAACCATGGCGTAGCACCTTACAAACAAATCTTGTCACAAGGTTTTGCTCTTGACGGTAAAGGTGAGAAGATGTCTAAATCTCTTGGAAATACCATTGCTCCAAGCGATGTTGAAAAACAATTTGGTGCTGAAATCTTGCGTCTCTGGGTAACAAGTGTTGACTCAAGCAATGACGTGCGTATTTCTATGGATATCTTGAGCCAAGTCTCTGAAACTTACCGTAAAATCCGTAACACCCTTCGATTCTTGATTGCCAATACTTCTGACTTTAACCCAGCTCAAGATTCAGTAGCTTACGAAGAACTTCGTTCAGTTGATAAGTACATGACTATTCGCTTTAACCAGCTTGTCAAGACCATTCGTGCTGCTTATGCAAACTTTGAATTCTTGACAATCTACAAGGCCTTGGTGAACTTTATCAACGTTGATTTGTCAGCCTTCTACCTTGATTTTGCTAAAGACGTTGTTTATATCGAAGGTGCTAAATCACTGGAACGCCGTCAAATGCAGACTGTCTTCTATGACATTCTTGTGAAAATCACCAAACTCTTGACACCAATCCTTCCTCACACTGCGGAAGAAATCTGGTCATATCTTGAGTTTGAAGTAGAAGACTTCGTTCAATTGTCAGAATTGCCAGAAGCAGAAACTTTTGCTAACCAAGAAGAAATCTTGGATACATGGGCTGCCTTCATGGACTTCCGTGGACAAGCTCAAAAAGCCTTGGAAGAAGCCCGTAATGCCAAAGTTATCGGTAAATCACTTGAAGCTCACTTGACAGTTTATCCAAACGAAGTTGTGAAAACTCTACTTGAAGCAGTAAACAGTAATGTAGCTCAACTTTTGATCGTGTCAGACTTGACCATCGCAGAAGGACCAGCTCCAGAAGCTGCTGTTAGCTTCGAAGATGTAGCCTTTACAGTTGAACGCGCTGCAGGTGAAGTATGTGACCGTTGCCGTCGTATCGACCCAACAACAGCAGAACGTAGCTACCACGCAGTCATCTGTGACCACTGTGCAAGCATCGTAGAAGAAAACTTTGCAGACGCAGTCGCAGAAGGATTTGAAGAGAAATAAGGTTGAAAAGTCTAGGGAAAACTCAATTTGAGAAGAAAAGACAACTAATCTTATAGACTATAAAACGCATTGTATCACGTTCAACACCTGATACGATGCGTTTTTATTTATTTTGAAAATTTGTGAGGTGTGATTTTTTATACTCAACAAGAATCAAAGAGAAACTTAGCAAGCTAACAGCAGTAAGATAAAATACAAATTTGATATCGCGGATAAGATTGGTAAATTGTGTCACATTTTTACAATAATAAATTTGTATAGTTGCTTTTGATTTCTGAAAAGTATTATATTTTATTTCATATTATACAAATTTTTATTTTATAATATCAGAAAATACTTTTTTTTTTTTTAGCAAATATGATACAATTTTATTTGAAAAAAAATAAAAAGGAGATTTTATTATGAAATCAAAAACACTTGCTTTAATTAGTGGTATCGTCGGTCTTGTGGGAGGAATTTTACTTCTGATTGGTCCTTTTGTCTTGTTGGGAACAGCGGTAAATACAGCTGCTACAACTCTTAATGGAGGAGCTACTGCAGGGGCTGTTTCAGGTGTTGCCTTACTCTTGAATGCCTTGAAGATTGCAAATCTTGTTCTTGGTATCATTGCTATTGTTTACTATAAAGGAGATAATCGTGTAGGTGCAGCTCCGTCTGTACTAATGATTGTTTCAGGTGGAGTTAGTCTCATTCCATTCTTAGGATGGGTTGGGGGGATTCTTGCTATTATTGGAGGATCTCTATTCCTTGCAACATTGAAGAAATTCAAATCAGAAGAATAAAAGGTATTTTAGCATGAAAAGAACAAAAAAGTTTATCGGTCTAGGAGCAGTTCTATTATCTGTTTCTCTTCTCACTGCATGTGGAGCACAAAATTCAAAGACTACTTCAACAAGTAATGATGAGAAGACAGTAGCAACATCTAATACCTCAAAAGAAACAATCACTCTTGATACACCGGTTGTAACAGACGATGCGATTGAATCAATACGTACTTATGCAGATTATATAGATCTTTATAAAAAGATTTTTGATGATTATTTTACTAAAGCTGAGGAAAGTTTCAAAGGCACAGCTATGGAAAATAATGAGTCGTTTACCAAACTAAAAGAGTCAACTCAAAAATTATTCGATGCGCAGAAAAAAATATATGATTTGCTAGGGTCTACTGAGCTCAAGGAAGATGATAAATCAAAATTGTCTCAACAATTGAAAGACTTTAGAGACAATTTGCAAAAACAGTTGAAAACTTTGACATCTCAACTACAGTAAGATAGAAATTTTTTTGTAGTAATTGAGAATAATTGGTTAAATTACACCCCAAATGTTAGAAATTGGGGTGTTTTTTAAAGGTTAAATAATGAAGATAGAATAGAAACAACCAAAAACAAAGTGATTGCCAAACATTGTCAAACAGTCCTTTCCTTTTTGGTTTTGACTAGCTTTTTTGTGAAAAATTGTGTAAAATAGAATAGATAAACGAGGGAAAACCTCGGAAAATTTAAAGGAGAATCCATCTAATGGTAAAATTGGTTTTTGCTCGCCACGGTGAGTCTGAATGGAACAAAGCTAACCTTTTCACTGGTTGGGCTGATGTTGATTTGTCTGAAAAAGGTACACAACAAGCGATTGACGCTGGTAAATTGATCAAAGAAGCTGGTATCGAATTTGACCAAGCTTACACTTCAGTATTGAAACGTGCAATCAAAACAACGAACTTGGCTCTTGAAGCTTCTGACCAATTGTGGGTTCCAGTTGAAAAATCATGGCGCTTGAACGAACGTCACTACGGTGGTTTGACTGGTAAAAACAAAGCTGAAGCTGCTGAACAATTTGGTGATGAGCAAGTTCACATCTGGCGTCGTTCATACGATGTATTGCCTCCAAACATGGATCGTGATGATGAGCACTCAGCTCACACAGACCGTCGTTATGCTTCACTTGACGACTCAGTAATCCCAGATGCTGAAAACTTGAAAGTGACTTTGGAACGTGCTCTTCCATTCTGGGAAGATAAAATCGCTCCAGCTCTTAAAGATGGTAAAAACGTATTCGTAGGAGCTCACGGTAACTCAATCCGTGCCCTTGTAAAACACATCAAAGGTTTGTCAGATGACGAAATCATGGACGTGGAAATCCCTAACTTCCCACCATTGGTATTCGAATTCGACGAAAAATTGAATGTAGTTTCTGAATACTACCTTGGAAAATAAAAAATTGTAAGCCTAGGATTGATTTCTAGGCTTTTTATGTTAGTATGGAAGTATGATAAGGAATAAAAAACAAGATTATGTACTGGCCTACAAGCAACCAGCATCAAGAACATATAAGGGTTGGGAAGAAGAGGCTTTACCAATAGGCAATGGTTCTTTAGGGGCAAAAGTATTTGGCTTTATAGGGGCTGAACGGATTCAATTTAATGAAAAAAGTCTCTGGTCTGGTGGTCCACTTCCTGATAGTTCAGATTATCAGGGTGGAAATCTTCAGGACCAGTATGGTTTTTTAGCTGAGATTCGGCAGGCTTTGGAGAAGAGAGACTACAATACTGCTAAGGAACTGGCTGAACAGCACCTAGTCGGGCCCCAAACGAGTCAATATGGGACCTATCTGTCCTTTGGGGATATTCATATTGAGTTTAGTAATCAAGGCAAGACTTTGTCTCAGGTGGCGGACTATCAGAGACAGCTGAATATTAGTAAGGCACTTGCGACGACTTCTTATGTCTATAAGGGAACGCGATTTGAACGTGAAGCCTTTGCGAGTTTTCCAGATGATCTCTTGGTTCAGCTCTTTACTAAGGAAGGGTTGGAAACTCTAGATTTTACTATAGAACTATCCTTGACCCGTGATTTGGCTTCTGATGGAAAGTATGAGCAGGAAAAATCTGATTACAAGGAATGTAAGTTGGATATTACTGATTCTCATATCTTGATGAAGGGAAGAGTTAAGGACAATGACCTGCAGTTTGCTAGTTATCTAGCTTGGCAAACAGATGGAGACATTAGAGTCTGGTCGGATAAGGTCCAGATATCAGGAGCAAGTTATGCCAATCTCTTCTTGGCGGCTAAGACAGATTTTGCCCAAAATCCTGCTAGCAATTATCGCAAGAAACTAGATTTAGAGCAACAGGTGATAGACTTGGTGGAGATAGCTAAAGAAAAGGGCTATACCCGATTGAAATCAAGGCATATTGAGGACTACCAAGCCTTATTCCAGCGTGTTCAATTGGATTTGGGAGCTGATTTTGAATCATCCCCTACGGATGATTTGCTAAAAAATTATAAGCCGCAAGAAGGGCAGGCTTTGGAGGAGCTGTTCTTCCAGTATGGACGGTATTTATTGATTAGTTCTTCCAGAGATTGTCCAGATGCTCTACCAGCTAACTTGCAAGGAGTCTGGAATGCGGTCGACAATCCTCCTTGGAATTCGGACTATCACCTGAATATCAACCTGCAGATGAATTATTGGCCAGCCTATGTTACCAATCTCCTAGAGACGGCTTTCCCAGTCATCAACTATATCGATGATTTGCGTGTCTATGGTCGTCTAGCGGCTGCAAGGTATGCAGGAATCGTCTCTCAGGAAGGGGAGGAGAATGGTTGGTTGGTCCATACCCAAGCGACTCCTTTTGGCTGGACGGCACCTGGTTGGGATTACTATTGGGGTTGGTCTCCAGCTGCCAATGCGTGGATGATGCAAACTGTTTATGAAGCCTATTCATTTTATAGGGACCAAGACTATCTCAGGGATAAAATTTATCCCATGTTGAGGGAAACGGTTCGTTTTTGGAATGATTTTTTACATGAGGATAGGCAGGCGCAGCGTTGGGTGTCTTCTCCGTCTTATTCTCCAGAACATGGGCCGATTTCGATTGGCAATACCTATGACCAATCTCTGATTTGGCAGTTATTTCATGATTTTATTCAGGCTGCTCAGGAATTGGGACTGGATGAGACTTTGTTGACTGAGGTCAAGGAGAAGTTTGACTTGCTTAATCCTCTACAAATCACTCAATCTGGTCGAATCAGGGAGTGGTATGAGGAGGAAGAGCAACATTTTCAAAATGAGAAAGTGGAGGCCCAGCATCGGCACGTTTCCCATCTAGTGGGACTTTATCCTGGCAATCTCTTTAGCTATAAGGGGCAGGAGTATCTTGAAGCCGCGCGTGCTAGTCTCAATGATCGTGGAGATGGGGGCACAGGTTGGTCCAAGGCTAATAAGATCAATCTCTGGGCGCGTTTGGGAGATGGCAATCGAGCCCATAAATTATTAGCAGAGCAGTTAAAGTCATCCACCTTGCCAAATCTTTGGTGTAGCCACCCTCCTTTTCAGATAGATGGTAATTTTGGTGCTAGCAGTGGCATGGCAGAAATGTTACTCCAGTCTCATTCAGCTTATCTGGTACCTCTAGTCGCCCTACCCGATGCATGGTCAAGAGGTTCCGTTTCAGGCTTAATGGCACGTGGACATTTTGAAATTAGCATGAGATGGGCGGATAAAAAACTCTTACAGTTGACCATTTTATCAAGAAGTGGAGGAGATTTGCGAGTCTCTTATCCAGGTATTGAGAAGAGTGTGATTAAAATGAATCAAGAAAAAATAAAAGCGAAATGCATGGGGAAAGATTGTATTTCGGTGGCAACAGCAGAAGGTGATCTGGTTCAATTTTATTTTTAAGAAGATGTTATACTCTTCTTAAATCTCTTCAAACCACGTCAGCGTCGCCTTACCGTAGGTATGGTTACTGACTTCGTCAGTTCTATCCACAACCTCAAAACGCTGTTTTGAGCAACCTGCGGCTAGCTTCCTAGTTTGCTCTTTGATTTTCATTGAGTATTAGAAGGCAGTAATTTGATACTGCCTTTTAATAAGGATTTGAGAATGTAAGCAGTTTCCAACTAGTTGAAAAAGCGTTATAATGGTAATATGAAGTAATTTGTTTAAGAGAGGGTGGCACTGATGGCTTATATTGAGATGAAACACTGTTACAAGCGTTATCAGGTTGGGGACACGGAGATTGTGGCCAATCGCGATGTGAATTTTGAAATCGAAAAGGGTGAATTGGTTATTATCCTTGGTGCATCTGGTGCAGGCAAGTCAACGGTTCTTAACCTTCTTGGGGGAATGGATACCAATGATGAAGGGGAGATTTGGATTGATGGTGTCAATATTGCCGACTACAATTCCAACCAGAGGACCAATTATCGTAGAAATGATGTCGGGTTTGTTTTTCAGTTTTATAATCTAGTGTCCAATTTGACAGCTAAGGAAAATGTGGAGTTGGCTTCTGAAATCGTGACGGATGCCTTGGATTCTGAGCAGGTCTTGATAGATGTAGGTCTGGTTCATCGTCTCAATAACTTTCCAGCCCAGCTTTCTGGAGGGGAGCAACAGCGAGTCTCCATTGCACGCGCGGTAGCCAAAAATCCTAAAATTCTCCTTTGTGACGAACCGACTGGAGCCTTGGATTATCAGACGGGCAAGCAGGTTTTGAAAATCCTCCAAGATATGTCTCGTCAAAAGGGAGCGACGGTGATCATTGTGACTCACAATGGAGCTTTGGCGCCCATTGCTGATCGCGTGATTCATATGCACGATGCCAGTGTCAAGGATGTGGTGATCAACCAGCATCCTCAGGATATCGACAGTTTGGAGTACTAGCATGATCAAGCGAAAAACCTATTGGAAGGACTTAATTCAGTCCTTCACAGGCTCCAAGGGGCGTTTTTTATCCATCTTGACCTTGATGATGTTGGGATCTTTAGCCCTAGTAGGTCTCAAAGTAACCAGTCCCAACATGGAGGCGACAGCTAATGCTTATTTAACAACTGCTCAAACCTTGGATTTGGCAGTTATGTCTAATTATGGTTTGGATCAAGCAGATCAAGAAGAACTAGAACAGATAGAGGGCGCAGAGGTTGAGTTTGGCTATTTGACAGATGTGACTATGGAGAATGGGCAGGATGCCATTCGGCTGTACTCCAAACCAGAGCGAATTTCAACCTTTCAGCTAAGAGAGGGACGACTTCCTCAGTCAGACCAGGAAATCGCTTTGGCCAGTCATTTGCAAGGCCAATACAGCGTGGGACAGGAGATTAGTTTTAAAGAAAAAGAAGAGGGTCATTCCTCTTTAAAAGACCATGCTTATACCATTACTGGTTTTGTGGATTCAGCTGAAATCCTCTCCCAGCGAGATATGGGCTACGCAGGAAGTGGAAGTGGGACTCTGACAGCCTATGGAGTGATTTTGCCTAGCCAGTTTGATCAGAAAGTCTATAATATAGCACGTTTGAAATATCAAGATTTAGCAGGTTTAAATGCCTTTTCAGAAGCTTATGAAGAAAAATCCAAGCAACATCAGGAAGACCTTGAACAAGCTTTGTCAGATAATGGCAAGGCACGTCTACAAGTCTTGAAAAAAGAAGGCCAAGAGTCTTTAGACAAAGGTCAAGAGACCCTTGACAAGGCTGAGACTAATTTGCAGGAAGGCAAGCGTCGTTTAGCAGCTGCTCAAGCTCGTATACAGGCTCAAGAAAGTCAACTAGCCTTGCTTCCTCAAGCTCAGAGAGAGCAGGCTAGTGCTCAACTTACCCAAGCTAAGCAGGAATTGAGCAAGGAAGAGGACAAACTAAAGCAGGCCGAACAAAATTTAGCCCAAGAAAAGGAAAAATTAGAAAAACATCAGCAAGTCTTGGATGATTTAGCTGAGCCCAAGTATCAAGTCTATAATCGGCAAACCATGCCAGGGGGTCAAGGCTACCTCATGTACAGTAATGCTTCAGCCAGTATTCGGGCAGTGGGCAATATCTTTCCGGTAGTGCTTTATGCCGTAGCGGCTATGGTGACCTTCACAACTATGACTCGTTTTGTGGATGAAGAGCGAACACATGCAGGGATTTTTAAGGCCTTGGGCTATCGTAGCAAGGATATTATCGCCAAGTTTCTCCTCTACGGCCTAGTAGCTGGGACTGTCGGAACAGCTCTAGGTAGTATACTTGGCCATTATTTACTAGCCAGTGTGATTTCAAGTGTCATTACAAAAGGAATGGTAGTGGGAGAAACTCAGATTCAGTTCTATTGGACTTATAGCTTACTAGCTCTAGGTTTGAGTTGGTTGGCGAGTGTGTTACCAGCCTACTTGGTAGCTCGTAGGGAACTTCATGATGAAGCAGCCCAGCTTTTACTGCCTAAACCTCCTGTTAAAGGAGCTAAAATCTTACTGGAGCGCATCGGTTTTATTTGGCGTCGTCTCAGTTTTACTCATAAGGTAACAGCTCGCAATATCTTCCGTTATAAGCAGCGGATGTTGATGACGATCTTTGGTGTGGCAGGTTCTGTGGCCCTGCTCTTTGCAGGTTTGGGAATCCAATCCTCTGTAGCAGGAGTTCCGTCTAGACAGTTTCAACAAATCCAACAGTATCAGATGATTGTCTCTGAAAATCCTAGTGCGACCAATCAAGACAAAGCAAATCTAGAAGAAGTGTTGAAAGGGCAGGATATCCAAGCCTATCAGAAAATCTATTCAAAAACGCTAGACAAGGATTTCAAAGGCAAGGCTGGTCTTCAAACCATTACCCTTATGATGACAGAGAAGGAAGATTTGACTCCCTTTATCCATCTGCAACATCATCAGCAAGAGTTGACATTAAAAGATGGAGTTGTCATCACAGATAAACTTGCCCAGCTGGCAGGTGTCAAGGTTGGACAGACTCTAGAAATTGAAGGTAAGAAGCTAAAGGTCGCTGCTATTGCTGAGAACTACGTTGGTCACTTTATTTATATGAGTCAGACTGACTATGAGCAACTTTACGGACAGTTACCCCAAGCCAACACTTATCTGGTTTCGCTAAAGGATTCTAGTTCGCCTAGTATCGAAAGACAGGCCGGCTTACTTATGAATCAATCTGCGGTGTCCAGCGTTGTCCAGAATGCTTCAGCCATTCGACTCTTTGACTCGGTCGCTAGATCACTCAATCAGACCATGACCATCTTGGTCATCGTATCGGTTCTGTTGGCTATGGTTATTCTTTACAATCTGACCAATATCAACGTAGCTGAGAGAATCCGTGAACTCTCCACTATCAAGGTTCTCGGTT
The DNA here is from genome assembly GCF_019448275.1 of Streptococcus humanilactis. Lineage (GTDB taxonomy): Bacteria > Bacillota > Bacilli > Lactobacillales > Streptococcaceae > Streptococcus > Streptococcus humanilactis. Next base: position 145,680 of record NZ_JAHXBZ010000002.1, read on the forward strand.
TTCATAATAATGAAGTCACTCTCTACATTTACCGTGAGACGATTGTGCTGTCCCTTGTGGGAATTGTACTTGGTCTGGTATCAGGTTTCTATTTACACCAATTTTTGATTCAAATGATTTCGCCTGCGACCATTCTCTTTTATCCGCAGGTAGGCTGGGAAGTCTATGTAATCCCAGTGGCAGCAGTAAGCATCATTTTGACCTTGCTTGGTTTCTTTGTCAATTATCATCTGAGAAAGGTTGATATGCTTGAAGCTTTGAAATCTGTAGAGTAATACTCTTCGAAAATCTCTTCAAATCACGTCAGCTATATCTACAACCTCAAAACAGTGTCTTGAGTAGCCTGAGGCTAGAGTCTTAGTTTACTCTTTGATTTTCATTGAGTATAAGGTAGTTGTTTTTAGCTGATTGAACTTATATTTACTCGTAAACAAAAATCCTCCGTTTCAAAGAGTAGGGAACTCTTTGTTACAGAGGATTTTTTCTATAGGGCTTTAGCAGCTGCAATTGCGGCTTCGAAGTTTGGTTCAGAGTTGATATTATCCACGTATTCAACATAGCGAATCGTATTGTCAGTATCGAGGACAAAGACTGCGCGTGCCAATAGATGCCACTCATTGATTAAGAGGGCATAATCACGTCCAAAGGAATGGTCGAAATAGTCTGAGAGCATGATGGCATTTTCAATACCTTCAGCACCGCACCAACGTTTTTGGGCAAAAGGGAGGTCCATGGAAACAGTCAAGACAACTGTATTATCCAGTCCAGCCAATTCTTCATTAAAACGACGCGTTTGAGTTGAACAGATACCTGTATCGATAGAAGGCACGACACTCAAGACTTTTTTCTTGCCATCAAAATCAGCTAGAGATTTTTTAGAAAGGTCTGTTGTAGTGAGTGAAAAATCAAGCGCCTTGTCGCCGACTTGTAGTTGTTTACCTGTAAAGCTTACAGGATTTCCGAGAAAAGTTACCATAGGATACTCCAATCTTTTTTCTTCCATTTTAGCTGAAACGGTTAGAATTTTCCAATGATTTGACCGGAAATATGGGTATAGAAAAAACGCCAGCTCATGTGAGAATGACGTTTTTCAGAGGCTTATACTCAATGAAAATCAAAGAACAAACTAGGAAGCTAGCCACAGGCTGTACTTGAGTACGGCAAGGCGACGCTGATGTGGTTTGAATTTGATTTTCGAAGAGTATTATTTTGCCAATCCTTCAGCAATCTTGTCAAGGTTGTATTTCATCATGTTGTAGTAGCTGTCGCCTTCTTTACCTTGTTCTGCGATAGAGTCAGTAAAGATTTGTGCGTAGATTGGGATGTTTGTGTCTTGAGAAACAGTCTTCATTGGACGGTCATCCACACTTGATTCTACAAAGAGTGAAGGAGTTTTTGTTTGGCGAAGTTTTTCAACCAAGGTCTTGATTTGGTCAGGAGTTCCTTCTTCTTCAGTATTGATTTCCCAAATATAGGCACTTGGGACACCGTAGGCTTTAGAGAAGTATTTGAAGCATCCTTCGCTGGTTACAATGAGTTTTTTCTCAGCAGGGATGTTGTTAAATTTCTCCTTAGCTTCCTTGTCAAGTTTGTCTAGCTTATCAGTATATTCTTTGAGATTTTTTTCGTAGAATTCCTTGTTGCTAGGGTCTTTAGCGCTTAATTGTTTTGCGATATTTTTAGCAAAGATCATACCGTTTTCAAGGTTAAGCCAAGCGTGTGGGTCTTCTTTGCCTTTTTCGTTTTGACCTTCAAGGTAGATAACATCAACGCCTTCGCTGACTGCAAAGTAGTCTTTGTTTTCAGTTTTCTTGGCATTTTCTACCAATTTTGTAAACCAAGCATTGCCACCTGTTTCAAGGTTGATACCGTTATAGAAAATCAAATCAGCTTGAGAAGTTTTCTTAACGTCTTCAGGAAGTGGTTCGTATTCGTGTGGGTCTTGACCAACAGGAACGATACTGTGAAGATCAATCTTGTCACCAGCAATATTTTTAGTAATATCAGCGATGATTGAGTTTGTAGCAACAACTTTTAGTTTTTGACCAGAAGCTGCATCTTTTTTTCCACTAGTACATGCTACAAGAGCGATGACGGAAAGAAAGAGAACGAGTAATGTACCTAATTTTTTCATTAGATCCTCCAATTTATTGGGGTTTTGCCCCTTATTTTAACAAATGTTTATTTTTCAGTTTCAAATATCGTTGTTTTGGAGCGATAAAGAAGCTAATGAGAAAGAAACTAGCAGCTGTGAGCACGATACTAGAACCTGCCGCAACGTTAAAGCTATAGCCGATAAAGAGCCCCAAAACTGAAGCTATCGCTCCAAAGGTTGAGGAAAGGAAAATCATGCTTTTCAGGCTATTAGCATACAGATAAGCAGTTGCAGCTGGGGTAATCAGCATGGCTACAATCAGGATAGTTCCGACACTTTGCATGGCTGTCACAGACACGAGAGTCAGGAGTACCATGAGAAGGTAGTGATAGAAATTGACAGGCATTCCCATGGCTTTAGCCAAGAGTTCATCAAAGGAAGTTATCAAGAGTTGCTTGAAGAAAATCCAGATTAACAAGAGAATGGCTGCCCCTACCCCCATGGTAATAAACATATCCGTATCTTGGACGGCCAGGATATTACCAAAAAGGATATGGAAAAGGTCAGTTGAACTTTTAGCGACACTAATCAAGATGATACCGAGGGCTAAGAAAGAAGAAAAGGTAATGCCGATGGCGGTATCGCTTTTGATAATCGAGTTTCCCTTGATGTAGGTAATAATGATGGCAGCTAGCAATCCAAAGACAATGGCTCCGATAAAGAAGTCAACGCCCAAGATGAAGGAGAGGGCTACACCTGGCAAGACAGCATGTGAAATGGCATCTCCCATGAGTGACATCCCGCGTAGAATGATGAAACATCCTACAGCTCCAGCTACGACCCCGACGACAATGGCTGTTATCAAGGCATTTTGTAAGAAATGGAATTTTTGCAATCCATCGATAAATTCTGCAATCATAGGTCACCTCCATTGAAAAAGAGTCGATTACCGTAAGCTTCTTTGAGATTGGCTTCGGTAAAGGTTTCTTTGGTTGGACCAAAGGCAATCACTTCTCGATTGACAAGCAAGACTTGATCGAAGTAGTGGGCAACCTTGCTGAGGTCGTGGTGGACGATGAGAACCGTCTTCCCAGCTTTTTTCAGATCTCTCAGCGTATTCATGATGATTTCCTCACTAACAGAGTCAATCCCAACAAAGGGTTCATCCAAGAGGATATAGTCGGCTTCCTGCACCAAACATCTGGCAATCAAGACCCGCTGGAACTGACCTCCAGACAGTTGACTGATTTGACGTTCAGCGTAGTCAGCTAGACCGACAATTTCAAGGGCCTCTTGCACTTTCTTCCAATGTTTAGCCTTTAAACTTCGAAAGAGAGGGATAGAGGGAAAGAGTCCTAGCGAGACACATTCCTTGACCTTGATGGGAAAGTTGTAGTCGATATTGATTTTTTGTTCGACATAGGCGATTCGATGTAAGGATTTTTTAACTTCCTTGTCATCGAGAAATGCCTGACCTTGATGTGGGATAATTCCCAGCATCCCTTTTAATAATGTTGATTTCCCAGCACCGTTTGGACCAATAATACCGGTAATTGTTGGTCCGTGGAGCACTAGTGAAATATCCTTAAGTGCCAACGTTTCTTTGTAGGAGACACTGAGGTTTTCGATACGTATCATAAACTTGTATTCCTCCTGCCTCTTAATATACATTAAAAAAAAAATTAAGTCAAGTTAATTTTTAAAAAAATTAAAATAATAACTGAGAAATGATGGCAAGAGAAAGTTCATTTTTAATTGCATTCCCAGTTAATTTTTGTTAAGCTAAAAACAAGTACAAATGAAAGCGAGAACAAGATGATACGTTATCAAGATGATTTTTATGATGCAATCAATGGAGAATGGCAACAGACAGCTGAAATTCCAGCAGATAAGTCTCAAACAGGAGGTTTTGTTGATTTAGATCAGGAAATTGAAGACCTGATGCTGGCGACAACAGACAAGTGGTTGGCAGGAGAAGAGGTGCCTGAGGATGCTATCTTGGCGAACTTTGTCAAATACCACCGCCTAGTTCGTGACTTTGATAAGAGAGAAGCTGACGGTATCAAACCTGTCTTACCACTCCTTAAAGAATTCCAAGAATTGGAGACTTTTGCGGATTTTACAGCTAGACTAGCAGAGTTTGAACTTGCAGGAAAACCTAACTTCCTACCTTTTGGTGTATCGCCAGACTTTATGGATGCCAGAATCAACGTTTTATGGGCTAGTGCTCCAAGCACGATCTTGCCAGACACGACCTACTATGCAGAAGACCATCCTCAGCGCGAAGAGCTCTTGACTCTTTGGAAAGAAAGTAGCGCAAATCTCCTCAAAGCTTTTGATTTCTCTGATGAAGAAATTGAAGACTTGTTAGAGAAAAGACTAGAATTAGACCGCCGAGTTGCGGCAGTGGTGCTCTCTAATGAAGAAAGTTCAGAGTATGCTAAACTCTACCATCCATATTCTTATGAAGATTTCAAGAAATTTGCGCCTGCCTTACCCCTGGAAGACTTCTTCCAAGCTGTTCTTGGACAAATACCAGACAAGGTTATCGTAGACGAGGAACGTTTTTGGCAAGCAGCAGACCAATTCTATAGTGAAGAGGCATGGCCTCTCCTCAAGGCAACCTTGATTTTGAGTGTTGTCAATCTCTCAACCAGCTATTTAACAGAAGAAATCCGTGTCTTGTCAGGTGCTTACAGCCGTGCCCTTTCAGGAGTTCCAGAAGCCAAAGACAAGGTCAAGTCAGCCTACCAGCTAGCACAAGGTCCTTTCAGACAAGCCTTAGGGCTCTGGTATGCCCATGAAAAATTCTCTCCAGAGGCTAAGGCGGATGTGGAGAAAAAAGTGGCAACTATGATTGATGTCTATAAGGAACGCTTGGCTAAGAATGACTGGCTAACTCCTGAAACTCGTGACAAGGCCATCGTCAAACTCAATGTTATCAAGCCTTATATTGGTTACCCAGAAGAATTACCAGCACGCTACAAAGACAAGGTAGTGGATGAGACTGCTAGTCTTTTTGACAATGCTCTAGCCTTTGCGCGTGTGGAAATCAAGCACAGTTGGAGTAAGTGGAACCAGCCTGTAGACTACAAGGAATGGGGTATGCCTGCTCATATGGTCAATGCCTACTACAATCCACAGAAGAACCTAATTGTCTTCCCAGCGGCTATTTTACAAGCACCTTTCTATGATTTGCATCAGTCATCTTCTGCTAACTACGGGGGTATCGGGGCGGTTATTGCCCATGAAATTTCTCACGCCTTTGATACCAACGGAGCTTCCTTCGATGAAAATGGTAGCCTCAAGGATTGGTGGACAGAGAATGACTATGCTGCCTTTAAGGAGAAAACACAAAAAGTTATTGACCAGTTTGATGGACAAGATTCTTATGGTGCAACCATCAATGGTAAATTGACTGTGTCAGAAAACGTGGCTGACTTGGGAGGAATCGCTGCAGCGCTTGAAGCAGCTAAGAGAGAACCAGACTTCTCAGCAGAAGAATTCTTCTACAACTTCGGTCGCATCTGGCGCATGAAAGGTCGTCCAGAATTTATGAAACTCTTGGCTAGCGTCGATGTGCACGCACCAGCCAAACTCCGTGTCAATGTACAAGTACCAAACTTCGATGATTTCTTTACAACCTATGATGTCAAAGAAGGAGACGGTATGTGGCGTTCACCAGAAGAGCGCGTGATTATTTGGTAATGCAAATAAGCAAGTAAAACTCCTATCATTATACCTTCCCTATCTATGTACACCCTAAAAAGTTAGATAGAATAATCTAGCTTTTAGGGTGTAGTTCATAGGGATTATGAAATTGAAGTCTTTTCTTATTTTAAAATTCATAGTAAAATATCCCTCTGTATCAAGATAACAGGAGGATTTTTATGTCTCAAAAGACTATCAACATAGGCTACGCCCGTGTATCTACTCATAAGCAAGACCTAGGATTGAAAGTGCAAATCGAAGCTCTCAAACATTGCGATAAACTTTTTATAGAAAAGGAATCTGGTGCAAATAACACTCGTCCTGAACTTACAAAAGCCTTAAAACTGGCCTCTGACTTTTCGAAAGATGGCAAGCAGGTTACTTTCACTATCTATAAGTTAGATAGATTGACTCGATCTATGTTTAAGCTACTAGAACTTATTGAACTATTTAATGAATCTAATATTCACCTAGTCAGTTTGCATGAAAAACTAGAGACAGGTTCTCTTATTGGCAGGTTACTTTGCATCATTTTAGGCTTTGTGGCAGAAAATGAGCTGGAAAATCTGAGGTTTCGCACAAAAGAGGGACTTCGAAAAGCTAAGGAAAATGGTGTTAGATTAGGAGCAAAACGGATTTCAAAAGAAAAGGAGGAGCGCATACTTAACAAATATCTACATTCAAATATAAGCATACGTAATATTGCAAAAGCTGAACAAATTTCTACATCAACCCTATATAAAGTGTTAGAACGTAATAAAGTGGCGAACAATCGTCAAAAAAAACGGAAAATCATTGCTAAAAACAGGGGAAAATGGTAGAATGAAGCCGTAAATTTGTTTCGATTAACGACCGTTTGATAAAACAGTCAAAACAACAATATGAATATTTTAAAAAATGCGAGTTTAACAGTGTTTTTAACCTGTATTAGACTGGTATTTTTTTGTGTATCGTTTAACGGTCGTTACGCGATACACTTAGTTCCCTATCTCTAAAGGAGGTAGCTAGTTTTTGGCAACAAAAAATTTAAAAATTATTAAGATATGTAATAGTATGATAGCTGTATTGTTCAGTTAATGGATGAAGGTTCATTTAAGGCTTCTATCAAGAACATTAAATGTTTAGAGAATGAGTTGGCTCAAAATTTTGCTTTTGTGGTCTTGAAAGGAAGTTGATTTTGTCATTTTATAAGCCTAAAAAGGCAATTTTATATTCCTGAGGAGGAAAAATTATGAATAAACTCACTAAACTAGGTATTGTTACCTTTTCTGCTGTCACTCTTAGTGCTGTAGTGCCAACTTTGGTGCATGCCGAGGAAAACGTTGCGCCGCAACCAAATGCTGCCGCGAGACCAACTATTCAACCAACACTCACACCAAAACCCAATAATAACTGGGTTGATTATAGTATGCTCGATCCAATTGCTAAACCAAAACCAAAGCCAGGCAAAGAAGTTTCGAAACCTGCTGAAAAGCCAGTAGAAGAGCCCGCGCCTGTCGAAAAACCTTCAACCGAGGGCAACATTCTTGCAAACGGAACAGATGAAGCCATCGCAGAGGACAAGAAAAATGCTGAGATCGAGAAAAAATACAACGTCGATCCAACCAATCAGCTACCCGAGCCAGGACTGCCAATCATAACGCCTGAACCAGAACAACCTATAACAGATTCTGAAGAGATGAAGAAGATGGTGGCGGAAGATTTGGCATACAAAGCTGGCGCAGTCATGTCTATGACTAAAGAAGAGAACGACAAGATTGTATCTGAAGCAAATCAAAAGCTTTACGCTCTTTCTGGAATAGATGCTGATAAACTTCTAAACACGCCAATTCCCGGAACAAATGGGCAAGGCTTTCCTACTTTAGCAGACTGGACTTATCGAGAATACGAAGTCCAAGCAGATTTCTTGGATGCTGATCGTGTCCAAAAATATGGATACACTACTGAATCCAGGATTGATAGTCCAGAACACGCAACAGTTAGATCATTACGGTTCGATACCGATAAAGATGATGCAGATGGAATACTAACAGCAAAAAAATTTTCCGACTACACTTTTAGCCACGTCGTAAAAGCAACTACAGACCATCCAGATATCGACCCAGATCCAAAAGTTGTCAGAGTTAGTTATGATGCAGCCTATGCTTTGCGTGGTTCTGGTTACAAAAATGGTAAAGGAGATAATCTTTTTCGATACTATTTTATTTACACTAAAAATAAACCAGTAGAAGAAAAACCAACAACGAAAGATCCGCAACCAGCGGAAACGGAAAAACCTGCTGGAATTTCGAAACCAGCGGAGACAGTTGAACCAACTGTGCAGCCGAAACCAGCTGAAACACCCGTTCCATCTCCAAAACCAGCAGAAAACCCTCAACCAGAGGTTAAACCAGTAGAGCAACCACAACCCGCTAAACCAGTGGAACCAGCTAAAAATGCTGGATTGCAAAAGATTCCTTATAGAACTGACCAGCCAAAACGTTGGTTTAATAACGGAACAGGTCGCCCTACTCTAACAACCAACGACCTTGCGGCTCCACTTCCTGCTGAAAATGTAGAAAAAACATCTTACGGTTGGTGGACAGCTGAACCAGACTTGCTTCATGCAGGCTCTCATATAAAAGTAAATACTTTTAATTCGAATTTCAATAATCCGATGTTTGAAAACGGTAAAGAGATAAAATTTGAAGGTAGCGGATTTGGAGATATGGACAGTAGGTTTAAACCTGCTCTTGTTCGAGTAAAAGTTCCAGAGTTGGAAGGAATGAACTACGAAGCTTATACAATCTTCTATGAAGTTCCTAATAAAAATGGAAAACCAACTTACGGAACAAATCGAATTCTCCAAGGTGGTGGTATCTCTTTGAGTATCAAATCGAAAGAGAAGAAAGAAGATATCCAGGTTTATACACTGACTAAGGATAAAAAACTAGAAGAACTTTATTATCCAGGATTCCCAAGTGAAGAAACAAATCGCTATGATGAGAAAACTAAAACTCATTCATACAATCTATTTGGTGAGACCTACGATACTTACGTTTTCTTGTTTAAGAACCCTGCTGAAAAACTAGCTGAGCAAGTAAAACCTGAAGTTAAGCCAAGCGAGCAACCTAAGCCAGACAAGCAACCAAGTGTTCCTACTGTTCCAGCTGATCAACCACAACCTGCTAAGCCAGAGAAACCAGCAGAGAAGCCAAGCGAACAGCCTAAGCCAGACAAGCAACCAAGTGTTCCTACTGTTCCAGCTGATCAACCACATCCTACTAAACCAGAGAAACCAGCAGAGAAGCCAAGCGAGAATCCAAGTGCTTCTGAAAACCCAGTTAACCCAGCTAACCCAGCAAAACCAGAAGTGAAACCTGCAGAACAACCGCAGGAAAATAACATAAAATCGGTGAGAAAATGGCGACTAGCTGACGGAAGCTTTCATGAACACCCTATTCTTACTTACGCAGATATTGTAGCACCACTCCCTATCAGTGATATGAAGCAAACTCCTATCAATGGAATATGGACTGCTGAAAAAGATTTTGTCAATAACAAACCACGATTAACTCTGTTTTGGGGCAGTGGGAATAGGTATTTCGAAGAAAATGGGAAGGAATTTTCTCGTGAAGAATTGATGAAAAGCACTATGTATATGTATCCGATTCGAGTGAAAATTCCAGAATTGGAAGGTAGAAACTATGAAGCGTATACAATTTATACAGGTATATCGGATAAAAAAACAGGACATGTTGAACTAAACAAAAACACTAACATCACAGGTGAAGGTTACATGGTTTTCCGCACTAAAAAAGAAGACAATGACGTGGAAGTCTATCAATTTTCGAAAAATAGGCAGTTAGCACCACTTTATAGCAGCCGTCAGCTAAATGAGAGAGGAAGAAGCGTGGGAGAGTTTGGTTTATCCGCAGAAGTTTATCAAACTTACGTTTTCTTGTTTAAGAACCCTGCTGAAAAACCAGCTGAGCAAGTAAAACCTGAGGTTAAGCCAAGCGAGCAACCTAAGCCAGACAAGCAACCAAGTGTTCCTACTGTTCCAGCTGATCAACCACAGCCTACTAAGCCAGTACAACCAGTAGAGAAGCCAAGTGAACAGCCTAAGCCAGACAAGCAACCAAGTGTTCCTACTATTCCAGCTGATCAACCACAACCTGCTAAGCCAGAGAAACCAGCTGAGAAGCCAAGTGAAAATCCTGTAAATCCAGTTACACCAGTTGCTCCAATAACACCAACAACTCCCGTAACGCCTACGCTTAATCCAGCCATCCCAAACAATACTCGTGTTCTTTCGAACAAAGCTGGAAGCGTTCGAGTACATGGTTCAGAAGCAACACTCAAAAATGTCAGCTATATCAAGGTAGAAGAAACCAAGCCGACTTCACTTGAATCAAAAGATTACAAGGCCTTCGACATTCATCTGTATGACGCGAATGGTAAAGCTATCCAGCCAAACGGCATGGTTCTAGTAAGTCTTTCTGCCGATAAGCCAGTTGAAAATGTTTACTATGTTGCTCCAGACGGTACTTTACAGGCATTGAAGTTCAAACAAGATACAGATAAGGTGACTTTTGAAACAAATCACTTTAGTATCTATGCTATGACTTTCAAAGTTGCCGCAAGCCGTGATAACGGAGGTAGTACAACTCCTGTTCCAGTTGTAAATAGTAGTAATACTCTAACAACCACAGAACAAAAAGGAAATGACGCAAGTAGTACAAAAGCTCAAGCTGAGCCGTTAGCAACTAAGACTGAAACTATTTCGAAACAAGTAGCTAAGACTTTGCCAAATACTGGAGAAAATAACTCAATTCTCGCTACTCTATTTGGAATGTTAACTCTAACTGCTGGATTATTTAGCTTTCGTAAGGAGTCAGAATAACTCCAATTCATAGTTTGTATATCAATTATTTTAGACTGTGAAAAAATCAATTTGAGGAGATGATTTAGAAAATCTTTTCATGATAAAACGCATAATATCAAACTTTTCTACACTTGATATTATGCGTTTTTTATAATTCTAATACTCTTCGAAAATCTCTTCAAACCAGGTCAGCTTCGCCTTGCTGTAGATATGGTTACTGACTTCGTCAGTTCTATCCACAACCTCAAAACAGTGTTTTGAGCTGACCACGTCAGTTTTATCTGCAACCTCAAAGCTGTGCTTTGAGCAACCTGCGGCTAGCTTCCTAGTTTGCTCTTTGATTTTCATTGAGTATTAAATTACGATATCTATTGTCATCATCTTTCTAGAAAAAAGGATTGAAAGTTTTTTCGTGAGCGATGGTTGTAGCTGGACCATGTCCTGGATAGACATCGTAGTTTGGTAGGGTGAAGAGTTGGGTCTGGATACTGTGAAGAAGTTGCTCCATACTACCAGTCGGAAGATCGGTTCGTCCGATGGTTTCACGGAAAAGAGCATCTCCTGTCAAGACTAGGTGAGCATCAGGAAAGACGATAGAAACGCCGCCGATAGAGTGACCTGGTGTTGGCAAGACGGTGAAACGAAATTCCTCCAGTTGATATTCCTTATGAAAGACAAAGGTGTGTTCAGCAGGTTCTGCGACCACATCTGCCATATCATCATGACGAGGGAGACCAGAGAGGTTATCGACAGGAGTATAGAGCCAGCTAGCTTCGCTCTCTGCGATATAGACAGGAGGATTGCCAAAAGTTTCGCGAACCAAGTCCAGACTCATGATATGGTCGTAATGGGCATGGGTCAAGAGGATAGCGCAGATCGGTTTATTGATCTTCTCGATTGTCTGACGAATGGCTTCCCAATGGCTACCAGGATCAACAACGATGAGGTGCTTTTCTCCTTCTAGGTAATAGGTGTTTTCATAGGCAACAGGATTCACAGTTTTATGGATTTTCATATTAGCTCCAATCTCAAAGAATGTACTAAATTAAGTATAGCACAGTTGGGAAAAATAGGTAAGAATTTAGAATGAACTTAAAAACCAGCATGACTAGATGAAGACAGGCTGGTTATCAATTTATCAATATTGGAGAGGTGTCAATTGCCCTTCATAGGTTGCATAAACTCCGTCATTAGCTTGTTTGATAGATGTGATGTTTAGAGTGCCACCGTAGTTGGCTTCTCGTTTGTCGCTATATTCACTATAACTTATCCTATTGGGCAGGTTCTGGTCGTTAGCATAGTATTGAACGACTGTTTTTTTATAGCTTTGCTGGCTGAATAGGAACAGGCAGCTAACTCCTAACACTAGGAGAGCAAAGATAGAAATAGCAGTTTTTTTCATAGGTGTTCTCCTTATAAACTAAAGGATAAAAGAAAGTATCTTGAGGATTTTTAATTTCAAAATCCAGTCAAGGTACCAGTGTATGTGACACGAATTCCACCGTTTATCTTTCGTATCTTCAATGGAATTGGGGAAGTCAGAAAGTCTTTCGGTTACAATATGGTTTCCGTTCTTCTATCTCTCCTTCTATCACCTAAGTTTAAAATCTAACTTCGTAATATATTATAGACTAATAATTCAGAATTATCAAGCAATTCTGAATTATTTTTTTCTTATTCTGTTCCAATCTAGTTTTCATATTCTTAAAAAAGTGATAAAATGGTAGGAAGAATTGGAGAGTAGAGATGCCAAAAGAAGTGAATTTAACAGGCGAAGAAGTTGTCGCTTTAACCAAAGAATATTTAACGGAAGAGGATGTCCATTTTGTCCATAAGGCCTTGGTCTATGCGGTGGATTGCCACAGTGGCCAGTATCGCAAATCAGGCGAGCCTTATATCATTCACCCCATCCAAGTGGCAGGTATTTTAGCCAAACTTAAGCTAGATGCTGTAACGGTAGCTTGTGGTTTCTTGCATGATGTGGTGGAAGATACTGATGCGACCTTGGACGATTTGGAAAGGGAGTTTGGTCCTGATGTGCGGGTAATCGTAGATGGGGTTACCAAGCTCGGTAAGGTCAAGTACAAGTCTCACGAAGAGCAGTTGGCTGAAAACCACCGCAAGATGCTCATGGCCATGTCTGAGGACATCCGTGTTATCTTGGTCAAACTGTCTGACCGCTTGCACAATATGCGGACCCTGAAACATCTTAGAAAAGACAAGCAGGAGCGCATTTCCAAAGAAACTATGGAAATCTATGCACCACTTGCTCACCGTCTGGGGATTTCTAGCGTCAAATGGGAATTGGAAGACTTATCTTTCCGTTATCTCAACCCAACGGAGTTTTACAAGATTACCCATATGATGAAGGAAAAACGCAGAGAGCGTGAAGCCTTGGTGGATGAGGTAGTCACAAAATTAGAGGAATATACGACGGATCGTCACTTGAAAGGGAAGATTTACGGTCGTCCCAAGCATATTTACTCTATTTTCCGCAAAATGCAGGACAAGAGAAAACGGTTTGAGGAAATCTATGACCTGATTGCTATTCGTTGTATTTTAGACACCCAAAGTGATGTTTATGCCATGTTGGGTTATGTGCATGAACTTTGGAAACTCATGCCTGGTCGTTTCAAAGACTATATCGCCAACCGCAAGGCCAATGGTTACCAGTCTATCCATACGACAGTTTATGGGCCAAAAGGACCGATTGAATTCCAGATTCGAACTAAAGCCATGCACGAGGTGGCTGAGTACGGGGTTGCGGCTCACTGGGCTTATAAGAAAGGCGTTAAGGGGCAGGTCAACAGCAAGGAATCAGCTATTGGGATGAACTGGATCAAGGAGATGATGGAGCTCCAAGATCAGGCTGATGATGCTAAGGAATTTGTGGACTCTGTTAAGGAAAACTACCTGGCTGAGGAGATTTATGTCTTTACTCCAGATGGAGCTGTTCGTTCCCTTCCAAAAGATTCAGGACCGATTGACTTTGCCTATGAAATCCATACAAAAGTCGGAGAAAAAGCAACTGGTGCTAAGGTCAATGGTCGTATGGTTCCACTGACAACCAAGCTCAAAACAGGGGATCAGGTTGAAATTGTCACTAACCCCAACTCCTTTGGGCCGAGCCGTGACTGGCTCAACATGGTCAAGACCAGCAAAGCCCGTAACAAGATTCGTCAGTTCTTTAAAAATCAAGATAAGGAATTGTCTGTCAACAAGGGTCGTGAAATGCTGATGGCCCAGTTCCAAGAAAATGGCTATGTGGCCAATAAATTCATGGACAAGCGCCACATGGACCAAGTTCTACAAAAGACTAGCTACAAGACAGAAGAATCCCTCTTTGCGGCCATTGGTTTTGGCGAAATCGGTGCTATTACCGTCTTTAACCGTCTGACTGAAAAGGAACGCCGTGAAGAAGAACGTGCCAAGGCCAAGGCGGAGGCAGAAGAACTTGTCAAGGGTGGCGAGGTCAAGGTTGAAAATAAAGAAACCCTCAAAGTCAAGCATGAGGGTGGTGTGGTCATTGAAGGTGCTTCAGGTCTCCTAGTGCGGATTGCCAAGTGTTGTAATCCTGTTCCTGGTGACGATATTGTCGGCTACATTACCAAGGGTCGTGGTGTAGCTATTCACCGTGTGGACTGTATGAACCTGCGTGCCCAAGAAAACTACGAGCAACGTCTCCTTGATGTAGAATGGGAAGACCAGTATTCAAACTCAAATAAGGAATATATGGCCCATATCGATATCTACGGCCTCAACCGTACAGGACTGTTGAACGATGTACTGCAAGTTCTTTCAAATACAACCAAGAATATCTCAACGGTCAACGCCCAGCCAACCAAGGATATGAAATTTGCTAATATCCATGTGTCTTTCGGCATTGCCAACCTCTCGACGTTAACCACGGTTGTGGACAAGATTAAGAGTGTGCCAGAAGTTTACTCTGTTAAACGTACCAATGGCTAATTGTCCTAGCTCTTACTAGAAAGGCTATTATGAAAATCATTATCCAACGGGTTAAAAAAGCCCAAGTGAGCATTGAAGGTCAGGTTCAGGGCAAAATCAATCAGGGACTCTTATTGCTGGTTGGTGTTGGACCAGAGGACCAAGAGGAAGATTTGGACTATGCTGTGAGAAAGCTTGTCAATATGCGGATTTTTTCAGACGCAGAAGGTAAGATGAACCTGTCTGTCAAAGATATTGAAGGAGAAATCCTTTCTATTTCTCAGTTTACCCTCTTTGCGGATACCAAGAAAGGCAATCGTCCAGCCTTCACAGGCGCAGCCAAGCCTGATAGGGCATCAGATTTCTATGATGCTTTCAATCAAAAATTAGCGCAAGAAGTGCCCGTTCAGACAGGGATCTTTGGAGCGGATATGCAGGTTGAGCTGGTCAATGACGGACCAGTCACCATTATCCTTGATACTAAAAATAGATAAGAAAGACCAAGCCCAGCTGGCTTGGTTTTTCTTATCTATCATAAAATATTCCAAAATGAAATCGGTTCTTGATAGGCCTTGGGGAAATCTCTTTTCAGGCTTTGGCAGATGCGATAGGAAGGGACGAGATGTCCTAGGATGAGGAGAGTTCCCTGAAGGAGAAGTGGCATACCACTTAAACATATCAAGGAGAGAATCATTAGGCTATCCCATAGAAGGATTTGTAAGGCAAAACGCCAGAATCTCGGTCTAATCTGGGAATAGAGGTGACTAAAGTGGTCACAAAGTTGGTTTGAAAGATAAGTCAGTAGCACAGGATGAAAGAAAATGAGCCAACCGCTATAAATCAAAATCCAATCCCACGTAAGTCCCTCTTTAAATGTCAAAAATGCCAGCATGATTCCATCGATGATAAGGAGTTGAATGGTTTTGATGTAGATGATGTTTTTCATGATAAAACCTCCTTTTTTCATCTGTTAGTGACGTAATATTGAATATAATTATTATACAATATTTAGTTGGAGTGTGAAAGCGTTTACTATCTTTTTTCTTTGAAACAAAGTATAAATTTCTAATTATCTTTTTATATTTTCTTAAATGCTCGTAAAGCCTTATTCTATGTGCTTTCGAGTATTTTTACTGTAGGAAGATACTTCACGTTTCTTTGCATATTTCCTCATGTCTTAGCTGTCAGAAGTGGTAAATAAGTAGTAAATTCATTTGTACTACTAAGCAACAAGACGCTCCTGTTGCTTCTCTTTATTCAAGCGTTTCATTTCTGCCATTGCAGAATCGAATGTTGCATGTGCGTAATAGTTCAGCGTCATGGCTATATTAGCATGTCCCATAATGTACTGTAATGCCTTTGGATTCATTCCTGCATTTGCATAGTTGGTACAGAATGTATGTCGCAAACTATGTGGAGTGATGTGTGGCAATTTATCCTCGTTATACTTATTGTATTTCTTAACAAGACCTTTCATCATGCCGTTGTAATCACTTGCCACTTTTGGATAGTTCTTTCTATTAAGAAAGAGGAAATCACTATATCCATCAATCTCAACACGCTTATCATTCTTTCGATTCGCTAACACTCGCTTAAATGCTTGATAGGCTTCTTCAACCATAGGAACTTGACGTTCGCCACTTTTGGTCTTTGGTGTTTCAATGTAGTACCCAATTTCAGTATCTCTCAATAGCTGATGGTCTATATTGACAAGACGATTCTCAAAATCTAAATCTGGAAGTGTCAAACCACCAAACTCTGAAATACGAAGACCTGTTTTTAAGAGTATCAGAATTTCATCATAATTTTTGCTGTAGGTTTTATCAGCTTTTGCAAAGGCTAACAGTTTTTCTTCCTGTTCTTCTGTTAGTACGGTCTTAGGGACAGTATCATCATCAAGAACTGCTTTCAGTTGAAAGTCAAATGGATTCTTCCGAACACAATCATCTTGTATAGCAATATAGAATGAAGCCTTTAAAGAACGTTTGTAGTTATTGATGGTTTGATAAGCATAACCATTTTCACTCATTCTAATAGCCCATTCTTTAGCGTCTGATGGCTTAATACTGTCAATACTTCTTACACCTAACTTGTCTTTCTTCAAAATATCCATAAGATATTTGCGTCCAGTTTCAGTGTTTTTTCTAACCTTTGGTCTTTGAGCGTTCTGTTTTGCGTAAAGCTGGCAGAGTGTCATTTTCTTTCCTACAACATCAATACCATCATGAATGTCTTTCTGTAACTCTGCGATTTTCTCTCTAAGTGAGATACAATCACGCTTTCCTGCTGGTACTCGGTCTGTAGCCACAAGTTTCCACGAGTAAACAAATTGCGGTTCTCCAAATGAATCTATATATTTGTATAAGTATCTTCCGTCTTTTCGTTGGCTCTCTCCAGTCTTTAAGATTCGACCTTTATTGTCACGTCTTTTTTCTGACATGGCATTTGCTCCTTTCCTTTATGGAAAGAGCCTTGATACGACTTAATACTATTTTATCATATACAAGACCCTTTGGCGACGCTAGATTGCGTCCAATGTATCTATAATTTTTTCAAATTGTTTTCGTTTAATCTGAATACGATTGCCATTCATAATCAGCCAATTTGCATTTTTATTTTCCTCTGCCAAGCGTCGTAGCTTGTTTTCGCCAATACGAAAATATTTTGACGCTTCTTCAATGGTTAGGGTATAACGTTCCCAAATAGGAATGTCAGTCTGCTTCATAAAATCCTCCTTTCCAAATCACTTATTTGGATTTCATAAAAGTTGTTTTACCAGCAATCGAACAGCTTTAGCAAAGCTCACGGGAGTTCCACCCCTGCATGGTTCTCATGTAGCCATACTCATTGCCTGCGACGGTTTTATCACGCTCGGACTATTGACTGTATGGGAGTATCATTATCACGATAAGAATGTCGTTGCAGGCAATCCTGCTAAAGATTGCTTCTCGGATCACTAACATGAATCGCTCGCTATCTTTATAAGATAGGTCATGGCGGTTAGTTCCGTTGGCTCTTTTCTTATCGAAACGTATTCGATTACTTTTATTCAGTTTTCAAAGAACAATGGCTCGTTAGCCTATCAAAACACATTGAAAGCTCAATATGCTTTGGTGGAATAACAAACCTCCCTGTTCGGGAAGCGTGGAATGGTTTAGCACGCTTCCACGAAAGGAGAGAGGATATTACTTAATTTCAAATGACAAAATCTTTGTAATCAGTCTGGTTTCCATTCTTCCACGTAAGACTTCATCAACGACCATACTTTGATTGCCATATTCATCTTTCATAAGTCGTAGGGAACGCTTCGTTATGTACCCTCTGTAATGATGTAGAATCTGGTTAATCGCTTCGGTATCGCCATCTGTTGCCTTTACAATGAGAGGAAAGGGAATCATAGGATATTGTGTTTTCATTCTTCAAATTCCTCCATAAACTTTTTAATTAAGGCTAGTCCACTGGTTCTATGCCGATAGACAGTAGAACGGTTCAATTTCAACAGGTCTGCAATTTCTGAATCGCTCATGTCCATAAAGTAAAACAGCAGTAGAATTTCACGTTTCTTGTCTGGCAACTCACGTAATGCTTCACTCAACAAATCATTTTCAACGCCTACTGATAACCCATTGAGTGTAAAAATCTGAAAGTCAGTTGAATAGTTATCTGTTGTCGCAAACTGGCTAACAAGATAATCGCCAACATCCGAAAAGGACACCTCACGCTTTGCAATCCTTGAAAGATAAAGCATATAATTCTTTCGCTCGTCTTCCATAGCACGTTTACAGATATAGTCAAACTGATTTTCTATTGTGGTCTGAAAAGAAGATGGTTTCATGTTTCTCACCCCCTTTCTGTCTAGGAAAGGAAGTGAGCCTTGCTCGTTTATCTCCTTTCACTCTTAGTCCCAATGTGAAAGGGGGATTTGTTGCATTACTGATAAATAAACTTTGTAAAAAAGTTCTGAATAGCCAAAAAAGCATATAAACAGATTTATTTCTCTGTTTACATGCTTCTGTTATTCTATCTATATGATTTATAAAACCACATTGGTGGACGTACTTATCTATTGCAGATAGACGACTTTTTTTGACAAGAACCCAATGTAAGGAAATTTATTGTATATGATGTACTTCATGGCGACGTTGACCTCCAACAAACCGCCATTTGGAAGTAATATACAATATTTTAACAGCGTAAATAGCACTACCATATAACGGTTTTTTTTATTGGCGTTTAGTAGTGCTTTTTATTAAATATAAACCTATAAACCATATAACACGTTTTTCTATACCTGTTTTTAATTCAGTAGGAACAATAAAATGTATAGAGGTGGTCTACTATGCGTAAAAAAGAAGATAAATATGATTTTAGAGCCTTTGGTTTAGCCATTAAAGAAGCTCGATTGAAACGAGGTTTAACTCGTGAACAAGTGGGAGCATTGATTGAAATTGACCCACGGTACTTAACTAATATTGAAAATAAAGGGCAACACCCCAGCATACAAGTTCTTTATGACCTTGTATCGTTACTTCATGTTTCCGTTGATGAATTTTTCTTACCTGCTAATAACTTGGTAAAAAGCACCCGACGATTACAGATAGAGAAATACATGGATAGCTTTACAGACAAAGAACTATCCTTAATGGAATCTTTAGCCAGCGGTATCAACGAAGCAAGAAACATCGAAGACTAATTAAAAGAATCCATACATAACGGAAAGAGCCGATAAAATGAGATTGTATTAATCTCATTTTATCGGCTCTGCGTCTTTGCGTCTGGCTCTGTAATCACAGTTACTTTGAACTGCTTTATTTCAATTAAATTTTCTTGTCTGCATTTCGGACAATAGAGGGGGAATTTTTTTAATTCAGTATCTTCCCTTATCTTTAATCGTGTTTTATTTCCACATACAGGACATGTTGAGGCGGTAAGTTTGCTAGTCAAGGAGTAAAACGACGAAGATTAGCATTTACTTCCGCCCATGCGATAGCTGTCCGTGATTGACAAGTGCTAGCACGCAGACAGAACGGAGATAGCGAACCGCTGAGTGTGTCGCTCTGCTCGTAAAAGCTTAGAAACCTTTGAACGAAAGGGATAATGAAAGCCTTGATTGCAAGGCTTTTTGCTTTATGGTGGGTAAGTATCAGAGTGAGAAAATTTTTGGAATGAGTAGAAGTGATAGCTAGAAATTATCAGTTTCTATTTCCATTTACCCTGTGGGTACGTGTTTGTTTCCATTGACAAGGAGTTTGTGGGAATAGAAATGTACCCACCTTGTTTGAATCAAGTGAAGTGTAGTTGAAGGAAATCTGTTGAAAGCAATACTTCATTTTACCGAATAAGTAATAATTTAGGCAACTTCAAATCGATTAAAAAAAACTATTTTAAAGGTTAAGAGTAGACAAAAATTGTCCACTCTTTTTTGCAAACTCAATTTATCAATAAATGAAATGAGGGAATGTAAAATGAAATATTTTGAGGTTGAGTTAGAAAATCCTGATGAATTTTTAAAACTACAAACAGAAGATTTTGTGAAAGCTAATCGCTTGCTACTAAGGAAGATAATCCAGAGCGTTACAGTCTATGAAGAAAACTTCGTCATATCCTTTAAATCTGGCATCGAATTGGAAGTATGAGTCTCATTCCATAACTTTTATATTGAACATATCATCTTTTTGTGTTATACTATAAATTGATATAAACAAAGATGTAGGAGGAACCGAAACTATGACAGCCTCAATGCGTTTAAGATAAGCTGGCAATAAAAAAAGCAGAATCTATACCCGATGATAGGCTTTTTTGTTGTGCTTATTTATACGATATTGAGCATTCATTAGTTACGGTGAGGATATTGGTTATTTAACTATACCTTTATTTAACTATGTCTTTAATATGAATGTTTCCAAATTGTATGTATGCAGACCAAAAGCTACATTGTGGGGTTTGGCCTGCATTTTTTATTGCCTAGAATGCTATTCAAAATAGAAATTCAAGCAAAATAATATGCAGGAGATAATATAAATGGAAAAATACAACAATTGGAAACGAAAATTTTATGCAATATGGGCAGGGCAAGCAGTATCATTAATCACTAGTGCCATCCTGCAAATGGCGATTATTTTTTACCTTACAGAAAAAACAGGATCTGCGATGGTCTTGTCTATGGCTTCATTAGTAGGTTTTTTACCCTATGCGATTTTGGGACCTGCCATTGGTGTGCTAGTGGATCGTCATGATAGGAAGAAGATAATGATTGGTGCCGATTTAATTATCGCAGCAGCTGGTGCAGTGCTTGCTATTGTTGCATTCTGTATGGAGCTACCTGTCTGGATGATTATGATAGTATTGTTTATCCGTAGCATTGGAACAGCTTTTCATACCCCAGCACTCAATGCGGTTACACCACTTTTAGTACCAGAAGAACAGCTAACGAAATGCGCAGGCTATAGTCAGTCTTTGCAGTCTATAAGCTATATTGTTAGTCCGGCAGTTGCAGCACTCTTATACTCCGTTTGGGATTTAAATGCTATTATTGCCATCGACGTATTGGGTGCTGTGATTGCATCTATTACGGTAGCAATTGTACGTATACCTAAGCTGGGTAATCAAGTGCAAAGTTTAGAACCAAATTTCATAAGGGAGATGAAAGAAGGAGTTGTGGTTCTGAGACAAAACAAAGGATTGTTTGCCTTATTACTCTTAGGAACACTATATACTTTTGTTTATATGCCAATCAATGCACTATTTCCTTTAATAAGCATGGAACACTTTAATGGAACGCCTGTGCATATTTCTATTACGGAAATTTCCTTTGCATTTGGGATGCTAGCAGGAGGCTTATTATTAGGAAGATTAGGGGGCTTCGAAAAGCATGTATTACTAATAACAAGTTCATTTTTTATAATGGGGACCAGTTTAGCCGTTTCGGGAATACTTCCTCCAAATGGATTTGTAATATTCGTAGTTTGCTGTGCAATAATGGGGCTTTCGGTGCCATTTTATAGCGGTGTGCAAACAGCTCTTTTTCAGGAGAAAATTAAGCCTGAATATTTAGGACGTGTATTTTCTTTGATCGGAAGTATCATGTCACTTGCTATGCCAATTGGGTTAATTCTTTCTGGATTCTTTGCTGATAAAATCGGTGTAAATCATTGGTTTTTACTATCAGGTATTTTAATTATTGGCATTGCTATAGTTTGCCAAATGATAACTGAGGTTAGAAAATTAGATTTAAAATAAACAATATTGGAGGAATATTTATGTATCTTATTTTCATGTAACTCTTCCTGCTAAAATCGCAGGGTTTTCCCTGCATACAAGCAAATGAAAGCATGCGATTATAGACAGGAGGAAATGTTATGGAATTAATATTAAAAGCAAAAGACATTCGTGTGGAATTCAAAGGACGCGATGTTTTAGATATAAATGAATTAGAAGTATATGATTATGACCGTATTGGTTTAGTAGGAGCAAATGGTGCTGGAAAAAGCACTTTACTCAGGGTACTTTTAGGAGAATTAACTCCCCCAGGATGTAAAATGAATCGTCTGGGTGAACTTGCCTATATTCCCCAGTTGGACGAAGTAACTCTGCAGGAGGAAAAAGATTTTGCACTTGTAGGCAAGCTAGGTGTTGAGCAATTAAATATACAGACTATGAGCGGTGGTGAAGAAACAAGGCTTAAAATAGCACAGGCCTTATCGGCACAGGTTCATGGTATTTTAGCGGATGAACCTACGAGCCATTTAGACCGTGAAGGAATTAATTTTCTAATAGGACAGCTAAAATATTTTACAGGTGCACTGTTAGTTATTAGCCATGACCGCTATTTTCTTGATGAAATAGTAGATAAAATATGGGAACTGAAAGATGGCAAAATCACTGAGTATTGGGGAAACTATTCTGATTATCTTCGTCAGAAAGAGGAAGAACGTAAGAGCCAAGCTGCAGAATACGAACAATTTATTGCGGAACGTGCCCGATTGGAAAGGGCTGCGGAGGAAAAGCGAAAACAGGCTCGTAAAATAGAACAGAAGGCAAAAGGTTCTTCAAAGAAAAAAAGTACTGAAGACGGAGGGCGTTTAGCTCATCAAAAATCAATAGGAAGTAAGGAAAAAAAGATGTATAATGCTGCTAAAACCCTAGAGCACAGGATTGCGGCCTTAGGAAAAGTAGAAGCTCCGGAAGGCATTCGCAGAATTCGTTTCAGGCAAAGTAAAGCATTGGAGCTCCATAATCCATACCCTATAGTCGGTGCAGAAATTAATAAAGTATTTGGGGATAAGGCTCTGTTTGAAAATGCATCTTTTCAAATTCCGTTAGGAGCAAAAGTGGCGTTAACTGGTGGTAATGGAATCGGAAAAACAACTTTAATCCAAATGATCTTAAACCATGAAGAAGGAATTTCTATTTCGCCTAAGGCAAAAATAGGTTACTTTGCACAGAATGGTTACAAGTACAACAGTAATCAGAATGTTATGGAGTTTATGCAGAAGGATTGTGACTACAATATATCAGAAATTCGTTCAGTGCTAGCATCTATGGGGTTCAAACAGAACGATATTGGAAAAAGTTTATCTGTTTTAAGCGGTGGAGAAATTATAAAATTGTTGCTTGCTAAAATGCTCATGGGTAGATATAACATCCTAATAATGGATGAACCCAGTAACTTCCTTGACATACCAAGTTTAGAGGCTTTGGAAATACTAATGAAGGAGTACACCGGAACTATCGTGTTTATCACCCACGATAAACGATTACTCGAAAATGTAGCAGATGTAGTTTATGAAATTAGAGATAAGAAAATAAATCTGAAACATTAAATTTAAGGTAGTCGCTGGTCAGTATAGTCTGTTCTGGTTGGCGACTCCATTGTTAAAGAGTATAAAGACTTTAGATTTTATGAATATTAAAAATAGGAACAGTCAATTGAACTGCTCCTATTTTTCTGCTAAATATATTGTAGTTTTCTTATATGTATAATGATAGATTAGCGGATTCTCATCTACGGTACTTACTTCAAATATGAAGAAGTGATCGCGGTTATCTCTGGACTTTTCCTTATTGAGGACAAAGTAATTCTTACGTGAAGTCGCCATTGTTTTTAGGATATCATCAGTTAGGAAGGTCAATGGAATATTCATGTTAGAGTAGCGGTAGAAGTCACGTTCAAAATCTTGGTAGCTTTCGCTATAATAGTCCATTTGTAGGTGATTACGCTGAAACTCAAGCTGATTCATAGAGCACCTCCTCGACAAGTTCAATACTAATAATGTCTTTTAATTTCAAATTGATGTGACCTGTTGTAGTTTTTATCAAAATGAAATCTTTGGTCAGACTTGGTATTGTTCCAGTGTAGGAAACACGCTTGTTTTTTTCAATCACTTGAATGCGTGTGCGTAGCTGCCCGGCGTATACTTGACTGAGGAGTAATAATTTCTTCTCTAGTGATAAGTCAGACATGTACGTTACTTTGTTTGTATCATCAGAGAGTGCTGATGCATGTTCAGATAGGAAAAAGCCCATCCATTTTTGCATCTTTGTATCCTGGTACTCTCTTGCTGATTGAAATGGTAAATATGAACGGTCAATCATATCAAATCCTTTCTATGCAGAGGCAAGGGTATTTTTATCAAATTGAATCGTAAAACCTTGAATTCCCCCACCTGTGTAACATTCTTTAAAGCGATTGATTACCTCAGTATAGATTATCACAGATGAGCTTGTTGGCTTAATGCTAAATGTAAATTCCAATGGTAATCGGTTTTCAGATTTAGCATGTACTAGTCGTATCGATATTTCAGTTGTTTTGAGTTTTCTCTGACGAAGTTTTGAAGTTGCTGTTTCAACGATTCCATGTAAAAATCTTTCAAGCATTTCAATATCATTACATCCTTTGCTACGGATTTCTGAAAATTGTACTGTATTTTTTTCTTGTTTCATTTTAATCCCTCCAATCCACCCGCGGAATGACCACCGATAAGTTTACTGCGTTCAATATTTCTGGAACCTTCAGTTAGGACGGTTCCTTTTTGTATGGCTAAAAAACCAAACTGTTCTCTGACAACATCAATAGCTGTCTGAAGTCTATTATCTTTTTCAATTTGTTCTACATCATCAAAGAGTGATAGTAGAGTATAGCTTTCATCTACGAAGCCACTATAAGATACACCAATTTGTCTCACTGCACCAGAGGTGTATTTTTTCGGAATAATACAAGTACATGACTCACCATTGTTTTGGGGAGATTTGCGGGTTCAATTTTATTCTGAGCATTTATAGATTTTTTCATCTCAGTCCTAGAATAGCCAATATGAATAGAAACGACAGTAGTCAATACTAGGGCTACTGTTCCGTTCCACAGTATCATTTAAAAATCATTTTCACACCCTTTCGTCTATTAGTATAGAAGAAAGCTCTCAGCACACAATATCCACTTGTAGTTTATAATAACTATCTCCTCCTTTACACTTTAATTCAAATCTTTATTAAAAAATATTTCATCTTATTTAACAAGAAACCATATTTATATAACAACATAAAATACACTAAGTTATTTTATTGAACATATATCGTACTTTATCTATCCGACTATTTGGACGACGGGGCTGGCAAACAGGTTCACCGGTAGTAACATGGTACCCTTTTAACTCTGTTAAACAAACACTACGTCCATTTGTAAAGAAAGTTAAATCACTACGATATTCTTGAATACACCGAGCAGGGATTTCTCCACTAAGAATGACCTCATTATTTTTCAATTGAGTGTCTACGATGTTCGCACAATATTTAGGAGCATCGGTGTATGCTCGTGAAAGATATTCCTGTGGCGCATAAATTTTAAAACTAAGATATGGCTCTAACAATTCTGTTCCAGCTTTTTTTAAGACTTGTTCCAATACAATAGGAGCAAGCATCCGAAAATCTGCTGGGGTACTAACAGGGCTATAGTATAAGCCATACTTAAAACAGATTTTACAGTCCGTCACATTCCAACCATACAATCCTTGTTCACAGCCATAGCGTATCCCTTCCATAACTGCATTTTGAAATGATTGATTTAAGTATCCAAGAGAAACCGAGCTCTCATACTGCATTCCACTTCCCAACGGAAGCGGTGATACAGATAAACCAATGGAAGCCCAGAAAGGATTCGGTGGAACTTCGATGTGAATGGTATACTCTGCTTTTTTTAACGGTCTTTCCATATAAATGACTGTAGGCTCTTTTATTTCTATCTCCACATGATACTTTTCTTGCAGCAGAGCACAAGTCACTTCCATTTGTACTTTCCCTAAGAAAGAAAGTATGATTTCATGTGTCGCAGAATCCACATAATATCGCAGAAGCGGGTCACTGTCGGAGATTTCTAAAAGTGCATCAAGTAACATTTCCCTTTGTTGAGGTTTGCTCGGTTCAACAGTCGTTTGCAGCAGAGGGAGGGGATTTTCAATTCTCTCTCTCTGTGGCAATAGCTTTGTATCTCCAAGAACACTATTTAACTTCAAAAACTCATTCTGCAAAATAACAATTTCCCCGGAATAAGCCTTATCGATTTTACATAATTCACCATTTATTGAAGTATACATTTCTGTAATTTTTATTTTTTCCTTTTCCGATATTCTAACCGAATCTCGCAAATGCAGTACGCCACTATAAAGACGTATATATGCAAGACGCTGTCTTTTTTCCGAATACTCAATTTTGAAAACTTTTCCGCAAAGTTCAGACTGACCTCGATGTGTTGATGAATAAAATTTATTCGTAATCACTTCTATAAGGTTATCAATCCCTATATTGTTTTTTGCACTTCCGTGATAAACAGGGAACAGGGAACAATTATGAAATCTTATGCTTTCCTCTTGTTCGAGTTCCAATGCTTCTAATGATTTACCGGACATATATTTCTCTAAAAGGTCATCGTTTCCCTCTATTACCGTATCCCATTGTTCAGATTCGGTAAAGTTCGTCACACACATATTAGGATACAGTTCTACCTTCTGTTTGATTACAATTTCGGCAGAAAGTTTCTCTTTAATATCCTGATAAACCGTTGATAAATCAATTCCATTTTGGTCAATCTTATTGATAAAAAAGATTGTGGGAATCCCCATTTTCCTAAGTGCATGAAATAATATACGAGTTTGTGCTTGTACGCCATCTTTTGCAGAAATCAGTAGAATTGCCCCATCTAAAACTGATAATGAACGA
Organism: Streptococcus humanilactis; assembly: GCF_019448275.1. Classification (GTDB taxonomy): domain Bacteria; phylum Bacillota; class Bacilli; order Lactobacillales; family Streptococcaceae; genus Streptococcus; species Streptococcus humanilactis. The sequence goes on from NZ_JAHXBZ010000002.1 coordinate 172,511, forward strand.
TATACTTCTGCTAAGAAATCCATATGTCCTGGCGTGTCTATGATGTTCACCTTCGTATTTTCCCACTGAAAAGAGGTTATTCCTGTCTGAATTGTAATTCCTCTCTGACGTTCTAAAAGCGTATTATCCGTCCTCGTTGTACCTTTGTCCACGCTTCCTAATTCTGTAATCGCTCCACTGTTATATAATAAGCTTTCTGTTAAGGTAGTTTTTCCCGCATCAACATGAGCTAAAACTCCAATATTAATAATTTTCATGTGATTTTCCTCCATTCAAAAGCCCAAAAGGGCATAAAAATCCCAGTGATAAATACTCTTATCACTGGGATTTTTATGCATAACCATAGGCATACAAAGCATACAGATATTCTCCGGATACTTTAGAATCACATGATAAAGGTATTCTTAAACTGGGTACAAAAAACTAAGCCCTCCTAAAAAAGGACATCCAATTATTTGTTCCCACTATCAAATTGACAGTTTATTTAAGAATACCTTGCCGCATATTTATTAACTCCTTTTAAATAGATACTTAAATAATAGCACGTAAGAGCATATTTGTCAAGGAATCTCCAATTTTTTATCAAAGAGAGTACGTGATTACAAAATAGCTGTAATAATGTACCAATATTTGTTATTCTATAATCTTCCAATTACTCCCGTTCTTTTCAAGTACCAAATCAAATTGAGATACCTGCGTTGCTTTGGTCTGCTGGTCGATATACTCCACTGTCAGCGATACCGTGACTTGATTATCCTTACGATTGTGAATAGGATTTACCAGTTCTTGAAAGATGTACTCTTTTCCGATTGGTTTTAATATCCCGTCATTCACATAGTAGGAAAGTTCACTGGCTGTCGCTGTAGGATAGAGCTTGAAGAACGTCGTTAAAAACTCATTGATTTCATTGGTTGTAATGGAATCAACCGTCCCCTCACTTTCAATGGCTTTTGGTTTATAACTTGATTTCTTAGGTATGTTGGTAATGGTCGGATTCTTAACCAGTACCATATTTCCAGAACCATCTACATAGACACTCACTATATAAGCAGAGTGGACGGTCTTTGTATTTTCTCCCTCTGTAATGAGCTGGTCTACACTGTAGGTTACATTAAACTCATTGTCGCCAGTTGGCTCTACCGTCCATATCTGAAATCCTCTTACAGAAGACGATACAGGAATATCTTTGCGTACTGTATCAACATTGAGAGCTTGAAGTTCATCTGTCAGATAGCCTTTTAGACTTTCCATTCGATTATCAATGGACTTATCGGATTGCTCCCATGAATAGTAGACTTTCGCAAAGTTCTCTACAAAATTTTCTACATGATGAGTATCAACGTATTCCTTTTCTATGATAGTTGTTTCGTGAATAGTATGAGTATCTATAGCTGTAAAGTGCTTGAATATCGCAAAGCTGAAACTAAGCCCTAAAAGTACCCACAAGGCAATCACAACCTTTTTATGAGGATTGACCTTATAGTAGACACGAGGTTTCTTTTCCTTTGGTATCTGTTTTTCTTTATTCTGATTTTTTCTAAATTTCATCATTAAATCTTCCTTTCTCATTGTTTGATTCGTCCTGCTCCCACTAAATGCTGTTGCCAGTAGGGGCTTGTTAAGTCGGCATAACCGATTGGGTCGCCTGCATGAAACATACGGTTATTGCCAAGGTATATCCCAACATGAGTAATATAAGAGCCAGCGTTATAGGTAGAATGAAAGAAAACCAAATCGCCAGCTTGTGCTTCCGATAGTGGGATATGCTGGGTCACATCATATTGCTGTTGTGCGGTTCGTGGTAAGTTAATTCCAGCTTTTCCATACGTCCATTGTGTCAGTCCGCTACAATCAAAAGAAGTAGTCGGGGAAGCTCCACCGTAAACGTATCGCCAGCCCTCATATTTCAGTGCTTCGTCCATGATGGCTTGTACCGTATCATCATCAAACTCTGTTGTGACAAGATACTGCGTTACCAGTTGCACATAAAACATATTGCCATAGTTGTATCGCCAGCCCCCATTGATAGGTATGGCTATGGGATTGGGGTAAGACACTTTTTCGCCACCTGAATACTCTTTTGAGAAACTTTGAGCCAGTTCAAAGGTATATTTATTTCCACGATTAGCCACATACCCTAAGAAACCACCACCATAATTGTAGGACTGGATAACCGATTCTAAATCTACACTGAGCCTTTCGCTACTGGCTAATAATTCACTGAAATACTTCACACCTTGCTTAATGGATTCTTCTGTACTCAATGAATTAGGTGGAAGACCGAGGGATTCCGAGGACTGCATAACATCTTCCGCAGTACCGCCCGATTCCACCTGTATAATCGCAAGAAGTATGTTGACATATTCTTCAACGCCATATTCTTTGGCATATTTTTCTACCATAGGCTTATGAGCCAGCACTTCTGCGGAAACATTCACACCTCCATAATGAATATTGGAAATTCCGCTGTCCTGTTCATCTGAAAATAAAATGGCAACAAACAGAAGCAGTGAGAAGACCATCAAGAATAATCCAGAACCACCAATTACTAAAGTTTTCAACTTCATGGTTTCTTACCGACTTTCTTAATGGTGGCGGTTTTGATTGGTGGTCTACTTCTTGTATTTTGTAGTGGTACTCTTTGAACAGTAGACGGACGTTCTTTTGTGATTGGACGTTGTGAAGTTCTATCTGCTGTAGTGGTTGAAGTTGCTGGCTTTTGAACGGTTTTTTCTTGAACGGTATTGCCTTGGCGTTCCACTTTTGGACTTGAAAAATCGGACTTAACTGCTGGACGCTCTTGTTTGGCTTGTTGAGATTCCTTATATGAAGTCTGAATATTAGACTGTTTTGAGGTCTGTTCATCATGATATTGTTCTTGTCTTGTAGTCGGTCTTTCATGAACAGAAGAAGCAGGCTGTTTTTTCTGTTTGACCTGTTCCATTTCAGAGCGACGCTTCGCAATGGTTTTTCGCCTTTGTTCCTGCTGTTCCTTGCGTCCACTGGCTCTGTCCGCTTTGGTTTGAGAAATACTACTGGTTAAATCACGGACATTCTCTTTTACTTTGGATTTTCCTTGATATACTGCATATCTTGCATTGGTCGGCAAATCTTTAACCTGTTCTTTCAAACCACTAGCAGTGTCTACCATTCTGTCTTTGGTATCAGCTACTGTACCGATGGTTTGACCGATACGTTTTCCAAGTGTTGATTTTTCCTTTCCGTCTGGTCGGGAGTGATCTGCTTGTGTCCTTGCAGAACTCCCCGAACCCGACTGTCCTTTTTTACCTGTAACAATGGCAGACCCAGCCCCTAGAGTAGTCATGGAACGTCCAAGTTTCCGCTGTAGACGGTGCATGTGAGCGTGCATAAGCATACGAGGTTTTCTCATCACACGACTTCCCACACTTTGAGAATCGTTACTCTGTAGAGAAAACATACTCATTAAATCGCCCAGCTTGAAGTAGATTCCTGCAAAGGTCACAATCTGTAGAAAAGCAATCAAAAAGAACGGATAACCAGCCGATAAGGTATAGAGCATGGTTGAAATACTAAATGCTGTCGTAATAATCAATGTGATTCCAGCTCGTGTCAAAATGGTATTAAAGAGCTTTGTTATGGCTCGTTTTGACATACCATCAAATGATGGAATCATGCTTAAAATAAAGCTCACAGGCAGAAACATAGCATAGATGATAAAAAGTACCTGCGAGAAAATCATGATTCCTGTTAATAGGAATACAAATATGGAAATCCCAATATTGAAGACAAATAGGAAGAAGACTGTACCTAAACGGTTAATGGTCTTTGTAATGGTTAGATTGGTATTGCTTCTGTCTTCAATTTCTTCCGCAACAATTTTTTCTCTGTCTTCGCCATTGTTGGAATCTGGGCTGGTGGAGAGCAGGCTTTCCACACGGTCAATACCGATACTTTCAATGTCTGAACTGTTGTATTGAAGCAGTAGCCACGGTTGCTGAACCTGTATGGAAAACAGGCTATCTCTGATTAAGTCCACGCTGTCCTTGCCTTGACTATCGGAATGGGGCATGACAATCTTCGTGCCAAGTGATAAACTGGCATTACTGATGTCTGATGAAAAGTCATTGATTTTTTTAATGTAGTCGGGAGCGTAGGCAATAAAGGAAGCCGATAGGATAAACACCAGCACAAAATTCATAATGGCATGAATTGCCTTTGTGGTTTCTCTCTTTATCAGTCCCGTATAGGCAACATAAACCCCAAGAACCAAAATCAAGAGTAAGAGGAATCCAACATAGAAACCCTCTGTTGAAAATCCGTTTGCACTCACACCAGCTAAGGTCTGCATATTCTTACCAATGGAATCTGCTGTAGCGGAAATGAAGTCTAAGGAATAGGCTTCCTGTACTAAGTAACCTGTCGCATTGGAAACATACAAACTGATTGTCCAAATAAAATTGGTAATGGCATATAGTCCATACATGACCTGTTTTCCAATCCCGTCCGACCAGTTCCACGGAAGCCAGCCCCAGCTATTATCCACATAAAAATCCAGTTGATAGTTTTCAAGTGGGTATCGGCTGTATTCATTTGCCACATTGACCGTATCATCTACCAAGCCCGCAGCTTGAACCACCGTTCCCAGCATGGCTAAAAGAAAAATGGCAATCACAAGTGTGAAAGCCACTGTCATTGCCACTTTACCTAGACGTTTCAGCGTCCAGTTTGATTTTATTCTGTTTACTATTGATGGTTTCACATTTACACCTCTTTTCGCACAGGTGGTCTGGTATCAAAGGCATGGAGCAGTTCTTCAAATACAGGGTGGAACTGTATCACACCGACACGACCATATAAATCACTGATAAGGCATTGCCCGTTTTCCAAATCACGCAATCGCTTCTGATTGTTTTCGTCCTCTGGGTCTACACCAAAAAAGGCTAAGGTCTTTTTAATCTCGTTAAGGTCAGTGGAACGAAATGCAAATTTTAAGCCGAGGTTATTTTTCAGTTTTTCATCTAAGAGGTCGTCTGTATTTTGGGTCACGAAATATACCCCAGCGTTCATAGCACGACCAGCCCGAACCAGCTTCATAGATAGTGTTTTTCCTTGTGCTACCTGTAAAAAGCTCCATGCTTCGTCTAAATCTACAATCTTGAAAATGCTTCGGTCTGTATGGATAAAGTCTAAAGCAAAGGTACTAATGACAATCAGCATAGCAACGGATAAAAGCTCCATAGTGGTATATTCCTCAAAGGAAGTTTCCTTGTCGGGAAGTACCAAGTCCGCAACCTGTATAATGTTCAGTTGTTTTTCTAAGCTGATAGACTGCTCCACATAACCATTACTGAATAATAAATGTGCAAAGTCATAGTCTGTAAAACTTTCGATATGGTCGGCTATACTGGTACTTAGTGGCGTATTCTCAACCCGTAATTCCTCAATCACTTTCATCAACCCTCGTACTTCACTATTGGTTACTGCACGAATGGCTTTTCTAAGGATTGGGAAGCGTTCCCCATCACGAGAGGAAATCCCCGTAAGGAATGTCAGAATATCAATAGCCAGTGATTCAGAATCTTTGGGATTTTTCATAATCACATAAGGGTCAAGTAAGCCTTTGTTTTTCTCATCAGAAGTCAGAGTGACGATATTGATTTCATGGGAAATCTCTGGCAAGGTTTCTTTCCATCTGCCACGTTCTGCTTTTGGGTCTACAATCACTGCTTGTGCCCCATAAAGCACCGCATAATAGACGATAAGGTTATTCGCAAAGGATTTACCACCACCCAGCGAACCAACAAAAGCCGACGCTAACGCATTGGTTACTGAACCCTTAACCCCTTGACTGGCAAGAGCAGGTTTCAGATAGACATTGCGTCCAGTATCTAAGCTGTAGCCAACATAAATCCCCTCATTTTCCCCCAGCATTTGAGTAGCACCAAAACCTAAACCAGCGAGGAAATCAGAGGTCACGTATTGAATATAATCATTCATATAACGCTTGCTGGCAGGTAAAAATTCTTCATGTAAGCCGAGCATATCCCCAAATGGTCGTACCAGTTTTACGCTTAAATCGTCATAAAAATCTTTCACTTCATTACAACGACGTTTGAGTTCGTCAAGATCATTTGCTGATACCCTTACCACATAAGACAGCTTGTACATAGATTCCTTGCTTTGGTCTAAATTGGTTTCCAGCTCATTCACACTTTCCAGAGCTTCCGCCACATTGGAGCTGGTTTCATTATCACTTTGCCAAGCGTGGTTATCCAAGTCTTTCAGTTCTTTCTTTTTATTGCGGACAGTAGATAGGGCTTTACGATTCGCTACAATTTCCACATTCATTGACGTATCAATCGGGAATGTAAATTGCTGTTGCTGGTAGTAGAAGATTTCAGAGGACGGGAAGTCCAGTTCTCCGACAATGCTGTTAATGGTAAAGTAAGCTACATAGACGGTTTCATCTTCCTGCTGGATTTTCAAATATCGCTGTTTTTCTTCCACCAAACAGCGAGTAGGCTTAATCAAGTCATAGTATTTAATCAGCGTTTCATTATCCAGCTTTTTCTTTGATAGATGGTACTCATACTCTTCATAGGCAGTGCCTGTCTGTCCGTAAAGGTGTTCAATCAGATAGCCGAAGTCGTCCTTATCTAACCTGCGGATTTTGAAACGACGAGAGATTTTATTTTCTAAGAGCTTTTCCATCTTCTGAAAACGCAGGATTTCATCATTACTCATACTAACAAAATCGCCCATCAGCTTATGGTTCACATCATAGACAAAATCAGACAAAGCATTTTTTGCTTCAACGGTAAGACTTTTCATAGAAAACTCCTGATCGTTGAGAAGCAACTTAAAGCCGATAAAGAAACGGTAGTTCACTTGATTTTCGCCAATCATGGATATTAAAGCGTCTGTCTGTTGGTCGATTTTGTCATAGGCAACCGCTTTGAGCTTGCCAGTGACTTCATTTTTGGAACGCTCTTGTGCAGAACGTATGCTGGATTCTGTACTGATTTGTAAAGCATGAATTTTGCCATCACGATTTTGTGCGATAAGCTGTCTGAAAGAATCATGCACTTGTATTTTCTGTTCTGGACTTAGAAATGAGTAATTGTAAGGAACAAGCTCATAGTAAGCATAACATTCCCCGTCTTTATTCCAGACGAGATTGTTTTCAATGTATTTAATTGGATATGCCATAAAATTCACTCCTAACTGCTGTAATGGCTTCTTGTGGCTGGTTTCTGCCAAGCGTTACTTTTTTTCCTGCATAGGTCAGCTTTGGTCGCAGTGCATAAGCAATGACAGACTTCAAAAATCCATAAGGCTTTTTACCATCAAAAGTTTTTGTAGACATAAACCATGTGAAAGCCACAGGAATCCCAAAGTATTTGAGAAATGCTCCCTCTATCATGGAAAGAGGGGGCAAGTTGCCAAGTATCATCACTGCAAAGAGTGACACGACAAACCATGTCATTTGCGTAAAGGTTATGGGAAACGGAAGTCTAAAATCATTGATAGAATACAGTACCTTTTCCACAGACCAGATACTGGTATAGCTTCGTATTTTCTTCATGTAATCAATCCTTTCATAAAAAATAGGGGTAGCTGATTGAGCCACCCCGTAAAATAGAAAATCTGCCAGTAGTAATGTACCGACAGATTTAATAGACGATTTCAAAAATCCCATGATTGGTTGAGATAAACGTTCCTGAAAGGTCTAAATCCCGACCATAGGCTTGATAATCAATATAGTTTTGAAGACTAGCTGGTACTTCGCCTAAAGCACCCGTTTCTTCAATGTAGTAGCGTGCCACGTCATACATATCATCACAATCGGAATGAATGATAATATCCTCTTGATGTTCGCTTAGTTCTTCAATGCTTGAAAAATGAGTGAGCAGAGCAGATAGCTCCGATTGTAATTCTTCGGGTAATTCCGATACCATTTCCCATAGTCGATTGAGTTCGCCAATGGAAGTGTATTCGTCAACCGTAAAGGGTAACTCGTAGTCATGAATGGCGTATTCCTCATATTCATCATTCAAGCCGATTTTCTCTTTGACTTCCTCAAAGTCAATGGGAAAGGTAAACCACGCACCGACCAATTCGCCCTCATTGTATTTGCCTAAATTCGCAATATAGACTTGCATATCGTCCATATATTCACGTCCTTTCTTTGTAGAGATTCAAAAATCCCTACCGCACTTCGTTTGGTGTACCATTCCTTTGCGGAACATAAGAAAACCACTTATATTCCACAAAAGAACGGTTTTATTTAAGCACCAATAATGCGATTGAATAGCTCTAGTAAAATGTCTTTTACTCCAGCAGCGTTGAAGACTAAGCCAACCGCAATAATCGCAATAATTAAAAAGCCAATCAGTTTGCTAAACTCACGCTTGAAGCCAAGATACAAGCCAATCACAACGATTGCTAAAAGCACCAGTGATTGAGCGTTTGATAGAAACCAGTTATAAAGGTTTTGTCCAAAATTCATAAAAATGTTCTCCTCTCTATATTCAATGAATTTGTATTTGAGTTATTTTTTTGTTGTTATCACGTCCTGTTCTTTTACTGACTGTTGCTTCAAAATCTGCTTGTGTCGGTCTGTCAGTTTCGCATGGTCGAGAATGTCTTTTACAACCTGCGTCTGGTTGATTTCATCAAGTTTAATCGCAACCTTTAAGGTCGGGGCAACTTGATGAGATAGCCAGTTCAGCGTCCTTTGGAAGGAGTAAGGCTCTGGTTTTGTGGTTAGTTTTAATCGTTCACGATTGTTCCCAATAAACCAAGCCCATTCTTCATTCAGTTTCCAATCAGAACGAGGTTTGGAATCGTCTTTATCTACAAAACGGATATACCGATTGATAATTTTAAAGGCGGTATGCTCTGGATTGTCATAGACGAGTAAATCACGGACTGCATAATAGGCACGCTCATTTTTCAATCGAATCTCAAAACGGTTTTTTACTTCTGCGTCTTCAATGGGAATATCATTTTTCTTGTACTGCTCGTAGTCCTTTTCATAGATACAGAAATAAACTTCACTTTGTAATGAACCGATATAGAGGGTGTTTCCCATACATTCCTTTTCCTCTTTGCGTACCAGTTCGCCACTGCGATAGCTTTTAAAACTGCGGAAGACGGAGATACATTCTTCCTGTTGGCACTTTTCAGTGAGTACAGGGATATTCAAAATCCCTGTCTTATCGTTAATGGCAAGGTCAAGGCGTTTCATCACACCGCCAGCCACCAAAACGTCCATAAAGAACTCATACCAGCTTCTTTGTTGTGCCAGAAGATAGCTTTCAAATTGTCTGCACCCACGACCTTTCAATTCCACCAGAACTCCTTTGTCCAGTTCATGGGAGCAAAGGACGAATATGTCGCCTAAAGCATAATGCTCTGAATAAGAATAGAAACCATAGTCCTCATGAAGAAAATAGGACAGTTTCAGTTGTAAGATGTTTTCGACCACCTGCTGTACGTCTGTTGTCGGAAAGCGAATCCTTACATAATCAAACAGCATTTCAAGGGGAGCGTCGGGATTGAAGCGTTCCAGAGCTTCCTAAAGGGACTGCTGTAAATCCTCTGATGGCTTGACTTTTCCTGTTTCAATATCGCTTAGATACTGCCTTGTAATACCAGTCGCAACAGCTAAACGGTTTTGAGATAGTCCATAAGCCAAGCGTTTTTCTTTTAAATGCTGTAACCAAGTTTGTTCATTCAGTAAAAATCCCTCCAATCAAAAAGGCGTATGTCAACTTTTAAAGCCCATTTGACATACGCTGAAATTTTGTAAATCCCTTGTAACCAAAGGATTTTCTAATGTTTTTTTGACTGTTTCCTGTCGATTTGTACCCCCCTGTTAGATACGGGGGGTTAAGTGCTGGCGTGGCTATTGCCACACCAGCCAGCAAGATCAGTCCACACCTGCGACTTCCGCTTCGCACGTCGCCTGCGTGGACTGTCTGCTGTTGGATAACTTTTTAATTTCCTCCAAGAAATCATATCCTTTTGGTACAAGGGGAGTATAAAACTCTGATATGACACTTGTTCCTACATCAACATAGCCACGACCTTTGATTCGCTTTAAGAAGAAATCCTTTTGTACGTCACTGCCAAACATCATGCCATAGCCCATTTCAGACATACGACCTAAAGCCACTCTGAAATTAAACTGATCACGGATTCCGTCGCCTAAATATTTTGCGTCTGGACGTTGACAAGCCAGTATTAGAAAGAAGCCAGCTTGACGACCTAACATGACAATCTGTTTCAGCTTATTCATAACTGCGGTGTTTTCTTTTGTTCCCAGCATTTCCATGAAAGCGACGTATTCATCAAAGATTAAGAAGTGTGCCGGGAGACCTAAGTAAGCATAATTTTTGCCAGTCTTATAGTTCTTCATCTGCTTCATTTCCTCACTACGTTTCATCATTTCTTCATAGAATGTTTCAATGCAAGAAAGCAAGTCTTCTTTTCTATAGTAGACATTTGCCATCACAGAACCTAAGTCCGCAAGGTCAGCATTTTTCGGGTCAAGAATATACAGTTTTGAATCTGTATGAAGCAAGGCTTCAATCAGTGTCAGTATAAAGTAAGTTTTACCGCCACCTGTACCACCAGCAATCAACATATGAGGGAGCTTATCATATTCCCACCATACGTTTTTCATTAAGCGAAGTTTACCATCTTTAGCTTCTACTTCATCAATAGAAATACGACTGGCTATGGTGTCATAGAGCAAAGTATATTCCACATAGGAATCCTTTAACTCTTTATCCGTCAGCTCACAGTACAAGCCACTCTCTAATTTCTTTTCCAAGTGTAAGAGTTGGTCTTGATATTTTCCCAGCGTGATTTCCACCCGTATCTGTATCAAGCCATTTTTAAGTCGATAATACATTTTAGGGAAGTAGGTTATCTTTTCCTTTGTACGACCAGCACTATCTTTAAAGAAACCCTCTGTTTTGACCTGTTCAGATTCATACCACTTGTTTTCAAGTATCATCTTTGCCAGTTTTTGACGGTGGTAAAGTTGTTTAACCGTATCATAGCGAACCCGTTTGAATACAAACGCTACCAGCAAGCAGATAAGAATTGCGACACTGAAACTGATAATTAAATAGGGAATGTCAATCTTATCTGCTTGTGATAGGTTAAAATCCTGCCAGTTGATCTGCTGGATTGTCTTCACATGAAACAGTCCGACAACCAGCAGGAAAACAGGCAGGAGTGACGCTATCGTAAAATGAAAGACTAAATCTTTACCAGATGGGCGAATCCTTTTACCACGCTGTTTCATGCGAAAAAGTCTCCTTTCTACCTAGCGACTATTTGTCTTGTGTCGGTTCTTTCTTTGCTTGTGGTTGAGCTTTGAATGAACTAGAATCCTTTGTCAGCACAATATCGTCTGCCTTGATATACCAGTCAACATCTGCTCCTTGATAGGTGGCAGTAGCAACGGTGTCCGCAATGGGATTGATAAGTTCCACCCGTGCGTTATAATCAAACTCTTTCAAAGGCACGCTGGCAGGAATACTTACTTGAATCATGCGTCCTTGTCCTTTGGATTTTAAGTCATAGGTACGTTCCTTGATTTCATCTGAAACCGACCCGTCTTCATTTTGGATTCTCACTTCACGACGTAGAGCAGAGAATTTCAATTCTCCAAAAGTCGTGTCTTTATCTAATACAATGCCATTTGCTAATCTCATCATTTTTCCTCTCTTTCTTTATTCTTTTATCATGTCGTCAGCATGTAAAAGGTAATTTGTAAAACCACGAGTGCCGATTTTGTAGCCCTCTGCGGTAATACGTGGATTGACTAACTTCACACGTTCCTCAAAGCCGAAATGTTTTTCGCCAGCTTCAGCAGGAAGCACCACCACAATATCATCTGCTCTTTGAACATCAGAATAGAGATTATAGCTTCTTGATAAGACAGTTAGCCGTCCGTTGATTCTTCGCTGAACGACTTTATCCTCGCCAGCAAATTCTAAATTGCCGAATGTTTTTTCCATGTTGGGAATCACAAATTTAAGTTCCATATTTTTACCTATCCTTTCTTTTTTATTGGCTGAATGAATGTTTGATGGTCTTAAAGAGTGGGGAACGACCTTTTGATTCTTGATTTTTTGTTTTCATAAGTTCACTTCCTTTCAAAATCGGGTAAAAAAATAGACACCTCATTTTTTGAAGTGTCTACCTATTAAATATTCAAATTTTATTGGAAGTATCTTTATATCTTCACTTTTCAAGGATAAATCGTCGTATCAAAGCTCATTCATAAGTAGTAAATTAGTAGTAAATTGAGTGGTTTTGACCTTGATAAAGTGTGATAAGTCCAGTTTTTATGCGGATAACTAGATTTTTATGCTATTTTTGATATAAAAAATAGATAAGAAAACCCTGAAAATCAAACTTTCAGGGTTGGTAGGGGATTGGAGAAATTAGTTGATTTTCTCGACATAGAGTTGTTTTGCAATGTCCATACTTACTTGTAAGTCCTCGTCTTTACTAAGGATAGTGAAGGTGTTGCTGAAGCCATCAAACTGCTTGACTTGGAGCTGATCACCGATGTGAAGTGAGTGCTTGTCCAGATAATGGAGAATGTCAAAACTATCATGCACCCGAGTCAGGCGGTAGGAGCCAGCTTCCTTGATGTCAGCTAGTGGGAGGTTATTGATTTCAACTAGGAGTTCTCCCTTGGCAGGAATGGTTCCTCCGTGAGGGCAGGTCTTGGGAAATCCAAGCAATTTATCCAGTCTTTCCACGAAGAGGTCAGAGACAGTATGTTCCAATACCTCAGCTTCCTCGTGAATCTGGTCACTCGTATAGTCTAAATGATGAACTAGAAAAACTTCAATCAAGCGATGTTTACGGTAGAGCTCAGAGACCAGTTTGAGGCCGAGGTCAGTCAGTAGATAGCCACATTCCTTGTCCTTGAGGATGAGATTTTCACTCTTCATCCGTTTAATCATTTCAGTTACGGCAGGGGGAGAGACTTGCATGCGGGCAGCAATTTCCTTGTTGGTAATTTTATGCAGGTCTATGCCGATTTCATAAATACATTTTAGATAGTCTTCTTTATTCGGGGTCATTCGCTTCCTCTTGTCTAATATCTTTATCTAGTATATCAAAAAAAGCTAGATTTCTCTAGCTGTGACTTTTTATGTTATACTTATTGCAAGAGAAAAAACGAGGAGATGGATATGACGAAAATAGCTCTTCTTTCAGATATTCATGGAAATACCACCGCCTTGGAGGCTGTTTTGGCAGATGCTCGGCAGCTAGGAGTGGATGAATACTGGCTTTTGGGAGACATTCTCATGCCAGGGACAGGGCGTAGAAGGATTTTGGACTTGTTGGCTCAACTACCGATTACAGCTAGAGTTTTGGGAAACTGGGAAGATAGTTTGTGGCATGGTGTCCGTAAGGAATTGGATAGTACTCGTCCCAGTCAACGCTATCTCTTGCGCCAGTGCCAGTATGTTTTAGAGGAAATTTCCCTAGAAGAAATTGAACTGCTCCACAATCAACCTCTCCAGCTTCATCGTCAGTTTGGGGATTTGACGGTGGGAATTAGCCACCATCTTCCTGATAAGAACTGGGGGCGAGAGTTGATTCATACTGGAGCGCAAGAGGATTTTGACCGCTTGGTGACCAATCCCCCTTGTGATATTGCTGTTTATGGTCATATTCACCAGCAGTTGCTTCGTTACGGGACTGGTGGACAATTGATTGTTAATCCGGGTTCGATTGGGCAACCTTTCTTTTTGGATGCCCAGTTGCGGAAGGACTTGCGGGCCCAGTATATGATTTTAGAGTTTGATGACAAGGGCTTGGTAGATATGGACTTCCGACGGGTAGACTACGATGTGGCAGCTGAATTGCAGTTGGCTAAAGATCTGAAACTTCCCTATTTTGAGGTTTATTATGAAAGTCTGGTCAATGGTATCCACCATACTCATCATCAGGAATTTCTGAGAGAATTGGCCCAGAAAAAGGGCTACGATAGGGAGTTAGATGCCTGGTTGAAAAGTGGTAACGATTGACATTACAACTAAAAAGGGTATAATAAAAGAAAAAGAAGAGTAGAGGCAGAGATGCCTCGCAAAAAGGAGAAGAGGATGCAAATTCCAAGTAGATTTACCATTGCGACTCATATGCTGATAATCATTGCCCTCAAGGGGAAGGAAAGCAAGGTGACCAGTGATTTTCTGGCTGCTAGTGTTGGGGTCAATCCAGTCATTATCAGAAAAACCTTGTCCCAGTTGAAGAAGGCAGAGTTGATTTCAGTAGCGCGTGGAACAGGCGGAACAGAGATTGTTAAGGATCTCAAGGACATTAGTCTATTAGATGTTTATCAAGCGGTTGAGTGTCTTGGTAAGACAGGTCAACTCTTTAGTTTCCATGACAATCCAAATCCAAATTGCCCGGTTGGTGCTCATATTCATGATGTTTTGGATCAAAAATTGGAGAGAATCCAGCTGGCTATGGAGACTGAACTTGGGCAGACTAGTTTAGAACAGGTCGTGGCTGATGCAGAGAGTCAGATGAAGGATTGAATTTTTTTTAAACAAGAAAGCTTATGAGAAGGTTTTTATACTCAATGAAAATCAAAAAGCAAACTAGGAAGCTAGTCGCAAGCTGTACTTGAGTACGGTAAGGCGACGCTGACGTGGTTTGAAGAGATTTTCGAAGAGTATTACCTTTTCATAAGCTTTTTATCTATTCTTCCATGCTTGGTAACGGGTATCAATCAATAACTGGGTGAGGCGTCCCATGGTTTCTCTTTCTTCTGGAGTGAGGGATTGAGCTTGGACGAAGAGATGACGAATGTGTTCAAGCGCCTTTAAGGAAGACAGGTCATTGATGGAAGTAATACCAGAATCAAGAATGGTGCCAAAGAAGAGGTCGAAGTAGAGCTGGAGTTCTTCGTCAGGGACTGTGGCAACCCACTCCTTGAAGGTTGTGTCGACTTGTTGGCTATCACTGTTGGTCTTATCCAGTTGGACGAAGCGCTTGTCCTCAATCTGCCAACTAAAGGTATCGTGCTGGGCGATACCACCCAAGGCAGTACTGTGCACGATGATTTGGCGGTTAGGAATTTCCATCATCATACCGATAATGGATCCTTGTGGGATGAAGACCTTGGTTCTATCCATTATCCTTTGATAGCCCTCGGTTTGTGTCAGTTCTTTGTGGAAACCAGGCGCATCAAAGGTATAAACTGCTGTAATCTGATCTTGCAAGCTTTGCTCAATTTGACTAGTAGCATAGATGGCTAGATTTCCTCCCTTGGAATGTCCAGCCAGAATGACCTTTTGCTTAGGATGTTGGGCAAAAAAGTTCTTTAAATAGCGGAGGGCATGCTTTTGAGCAGGGATTTCCTTCATATAGGTCAGGTGGAAATCTTCCTTCCAGCCAATGATACTGTCATCAGTCCCACGAAAGACAATCAGATAGGTATCGAGAGTGAGGCGGTAGGTCATAGCCGCAAATTGCTTTTGCAGTTCAGGATCAATGTCATTGATAAAATGGGAGAGTTTGCAATTTTTGAAGCGTTTGTGTTGAGCTAGTTCATCTAATAGCTGGAGGCGATTTTTGCTGGTCAACATGTTGGGCTCCCTTGGAACCTGAGGAGCCAGGTCTAAAAGTCGCAGAGGAGTTGTGGAGACCAAATTATCAAAGGAGAGATAGGTGATTTCTGTTAAGGCTAGAATGTCTAACTCATTCAAAGGAAGGTCGTAAAAGGAATCGTGTGCGACATCTTTCAGATAATCAAAAATATTGGCCATAAGAGCTCCTTTCTTTTTATTTATCTTATCACAAACACATAGAATTTACTAGTTGGTTTGTACGAGCTCTCTACATACTGACCTATAATGGTATGATTCAGACACATAGAAGACAGTTTGCTTTTATTTCAAACCTCTAAACATACTTGTTTGTATCTGTTTGGCGTCAATCCCATTCTCTTTTAAGAAATTCTTCATCTCATTTATATCATCAGGTTGGCCGGTTAAGAGATAAATAGCTTGGTTATCGTATTTCACAACCGCATTTTTTAAAAATGCTTGGCTTTGAGAAAAGGTTTCGCTAGTTTTATAAGTTAGATTCGGATTATTCTTACTAAGCTCTCTTAACTCATTATCAAAAATGTTTACTCCTTTGTCTAAATGATTAAGAATGATGGAGCGCTTACCAGCCCACTCTTTCACAACTGGACGTAGAGTAGAAATACCGACATCAGAGGCAAAACAAACCAGTGCTTGGTCATTGTCTTTAACAGATAAAGATGACTCCAGCCAACTCATCTCAATTTTACTACCAGCTGGTAAATGTGTTAAGGTTTCCTTAAACACGCTACCACTATTATGGGTTACAATAAGAATTTCATCCTCATCAGGAGTAGAAGCAAGGGTTAGCCATCGGCTAGCCTGATCCTCCTTTACTGGACTTTTGTCTGGACCAAACGAGCTGTCAGGAAGCTTAAACTGAGCATAGGAGCCAGCTTTCCATATTTGATTTTTTGGTTTTGTGATGTGAACTAAATACAAATCTCCGCTGGGATTTTCAATGGATTTTATCGATAAAGTTTGACTTCGTCCAAGATAGGTAATGATTCCCCAAGATATAAAGCCGAGCACTCCAAATGTAGTTAGAATAATTATGAACATTTTTTTCCCTCGTTTCATTTTTAACTCCTATAGTGTAGTAATTTTCTATGAATGAATAATATTTTTTTTCATTCAATAATTTCCAAAAAATAAAGAAAAGATTTCTTTATTTCAGTATTCCTTTAATGAAGTTGGTTGCTAGTATTTCTACAGTTTTGCTAATATCTGGAAAATCATTTTCTGTGATATGCATATCCATGTAGTAAAATAGGTTGTAAACTTGTAAAATATCTTGAATTTTTTCTGGAGAATGGCCTTCAGCCTGCAAACGATGAGTAAAGGTTTTCACGAGAAATTGATGAAATGGATTCGTGACTTTCCCTTCTTCTGAGGAATAGTAGCTATGCAACTCATCTGCTATGGCAGGATTGTACCATTCTGCAAGGATTTTATTGGAAGAAACGAGTGCTCTGGATTGAGCAAAGAGTTGACTAATAAGATCAATCATATCAATTTCCCAATCCAGTTCTTCGATCATAGTTTGGCGAACACGGTTGTTTTCATCAATATAGATATCTAAAAAAATAGCCTCTTTACTTTCGTAATAGTTATAAAAAGATCCGACTGCCATATGAGCTTGTCTAGCAATTTCTGAAATTCCTGTCGCCTTGTATCCTTTTTTTGAAAAAACTTCATAAGCTGCGGATTTCAAAGCCTGTTTTTTGTCCAATTTGATTCACCTCTTTTCTGAATGAATATTAAATATTGTTCATTCATATCTTAACAAATCTTTTTCAGATTGTCAATCTGAAAGCTAGAACTTTTTACGGATACCACTTGATAAGGAGCTTTTCAATGTTAGAAGAGTATAGAGTGTCGTTTTAACTACACTCAAGGTTTGGAAGAATAGATATAAATTTTGGTTAAGGGGATGTATAAAAGAACTGAAATGAGGGTTGAAAAAATTAAAAATAAATGGGTAGTGCTGGCACTATGTCTGAAAATAAGGTATGATATCAATGGGGTTATTCACTATCTGTTTTTGAGCTGTTGTGACAAGGAAATGTCAAAAAAGTATTAGATACTAAGCCCTCTATTTATACTAAAGGATTTAAGACTCCTAAAATTAGCAAAGGAGAATCAGATGCACAAGATTTTATTAGTAGAAGATGATCAGGTCATTCGTCAACAAGTCGGAAAAATGCTATCTGAATGGGGATTTGAAGTGGTCCTGGTAGAAGACTTTATGGAAGTTTTGAGTCTTTTTGTCCAGTCGGAGCCTCATCTGGTCCTCATGGATATTGGACTGCCCTTGTTTAATGGTTATCACTGGTGTCAGGAAATTCGCAAGATTTCCAAGGTCCCCATCATGTTTCTGTCTTCGAGAGACCAGGCTATGGATATTGTCATGGCAATCAATATGGGGGCGGATGACTTTGTGACCAAGCCTTTTGACCAGCAGGTTCTTTTAGCCAAGGTTCAGGGCTTGCTACGCCGTTCCTATGAGTTTGGGCGTGACGAGAGTTTACTGGAATATGCTGGTGTTATCCTCAATACCAAATCCATGGATTTACATTATCAAGGCCAAGTCTTGAATTTGACCAAGAACGAATTCCAGATTTTACGCGTTTTGTTTGAGCATGCGGGCAATATTGTAGCGCGTGATGACCTGATGCGGGAACTTTGGAACAGTGACTTTTTCATTGATGATAATACCCTCTCAGTTAACGTGGCTCGTTTGCGTAAAAAATTGGAAGAGCAGGGCTTGGTAGGATTTATCGAGACCAAGAAAGGGATAGGGTACGGACTGAAGCATGCTTGATTGGAAACAATTTTTTCTAGCCTATCTGCGCTCCCGTAGTCGTCTGTTTGTCTATCTGCTTGCTTTAGCATTTCTAGTTTTGCTCTTTCAGTTTTTATTTGCCAGTTTAGGAATTTACTTTCTCTACTTTTTCCTCTTGTGTTGCTTTGTAACCATTTTATTTTTCGTTTGGGACATATTGCTGGAAATGCAGGTCTATCGCCAGGAAATTCTCTATGGGGAGAGGGAAGCCAAATCTCCTTTGGAAATAGCTTTAGCAGAAAAATTAGAAGCTCGTGAGATGGAACTCTATCAGCAGAGGTCAGATTCAGAAAGAAAACTGACGGATTTGCTGGATTACTATACCTTGTGGGTCCATCAGATAAAGACCCCCATTGCAGCCAGTCAACTCTTAGTTGCAGAAGTGGTCGACCGCCAACTGAAGCAGCAATTAGAACAGGAAATTTTCAAGATTGATTCCTATACCAATCTAGTTTTACAGTACTTGCGTTTAGAAAGTTTCCATGATGATTTGGTCTTAAAGCAGGTTCAAATTGAGGATTTGGTCAAGGAAATAATTCGTAAATATGCTCTTTTCTTTATTCAAAAAGGCTTAAATGTCAATCTACATGATCTTGATAAAGAAATCGTGACGGATAAGAAGTGGTTGCTAGTAGTTATTGAGCAAATCATCTCAAACAGTCTCAAGTACACCAAGGAAGGTGGTCTGGAGATTTATATGGAGGGGCAAGAGCTTTGCATCAAGGATACGGGAATCGGGATAAAAAACAGTGATGTCCTCCGAGTCTTTGAACGTGGCTTTTCAGGATATAATGGACGCCTAACCCAGCAGTCATCTGGACTTGGACTTTACCTATCTAAGAAAATTTCTGAAGAATTGGGTCACCAGATTCGCATCGAGTCTGAGGTTGGAGAAGGAACGATAGTGCGGATTCGGTTTGCTCAAGTGAACTTAGTCCTTGAGTGAGAAGAGACAATGAGTTTTTACCCAATCTCTTTTTGCTATATTTCAGGATATTTGAAGACTGTTTTTTACAAAACCAATAATAGAATTTTTAATACGGAATATAGTATAAATACTGGTTCAAAGTGAAGTTTTGTATGCTTTATACTTTTGTTGAGTATAAAATCTATAAACTAAGGGTGAATTACAAAAATTAATTTGAGATGAAGTGAATTGTAGACTTGGGAAATATCTCCTATTCGATTTCAGAATGAATCGTTGATACAGGATTAAAAGAACTGCAGCTTTCTTTTTATTTTGAATGAGATAGGTGTATATAGATTTGTATAACTGGTGTAGAACTGTTTCCAAGAATTTATTGAATGTATCGAATACACACATTCTATTGATTTTGAACCAGTTTTTAATTTCTAAATGTTATAATAGTTTTATCAAGTAAAAGGAGACTGCCATGATTGGAGACAATATAAAATTCTTACGAAAATCACATAATCTGATATAACCAGAATTTTCACGGATTGTGGGTGTGTCACGAAATAGCCTAAATCGTTAGAAAAACTGAAAAAGCTTACTTTCAATAGAAGTATTGGAAATATTCATTTTACATCTATCAAAGAAACATGGGATAGACCTATATTTTACAAAATAGCAAATTATATTTTGAATGATAGTAAAAACGGCAGTACTTGTGTGATTTACAATTATTGCACTCAATGTCCGAGTATCGCACTATCTGAAATAGGGAATAGTAGAGATTGTTCTGCGATATGTAAAAAAACGCATTAGCAAGGAGTATCGTATATGCTACCATATCTTAAAACTATTAGATGGTATCTCTTCTTTAATTTTCTTTTTGGTGTAGTATCGAATATCTGCACAGCTTTGTTACCGTATTTCACGCAGGCATTAATCAAAGGGGATTATCAAGTAGCTCTATATGGTTACTCTATGTCAGTGGCAGGCTATTTGAGTTGTAACTATATCCAAATGATACTTGATTGGAAGCAGGGGATTATCTTTTCGACTACTTTGAAAAATGAGTGGTTTCGTTCACTTCTGGGACTCAGTCATCACGATTTCAAGCAGAAAACAGTAGCAGAGTATATTTCCTATCAATCTAATGACCTAGATTCGTTGGAAAAGGATTACCTTCCTCCATTGATGAGTTTTATCAAACAAATTTTACGTATCATCATTTACGCTTTCATTATTAGCAGAACAATTAATCCTATTGTATCACTGATTTTAATCTTTTCCACTGGAATTAGTATTCAAATTCCTAAAATCGTTGGGAAGTTGACCGCTAATCGTAGACAGGTTTACTTGAAAAAACAAGGAGATTACTATCGAACTTTGGAGGATTTGCTCATGGGACATCATTTGGTAAATAAACTAACTATGTCGCATTTTTTGAATCAACAAAAGAGTTCTCTAAAGAATTTGCAGGATAAGTATTTTAAGTATGGTTTGACAAAAATTACAGGCATCTTATTGACAGGTGTTTCTTTTGAATTCATTAGTCTTGTTCTGTTTATTTATTTAGCCTACTCTCTATCTCACCAGCAACTCGGTATTCCTGAGGTGGTGGCGAGTTTCGGATATATTAATGCTTTTTCTGAACCAATACAGGAAATCCTTTATGATTTACAAATGTTAGAGTCCGTAAAGCCTGTAATCAAGAGTTTTCAAAACATTGTTGGGAGACCCGTTTCAGTTCAAGCACCTCAACATTCTTTTGATACGATTACTTTGAAAAACATTTCCAAACAACTGGGAGAATCAAAATTGATAATTACTTCCGCTACGATTCAAAAAGGGGATAAAATTGCGCTTATTGGTAAGAATGGGTCTGGAAAAAGTAGTCTTCTCAACATTTTAAATGGAACAGATGAAGATTTTGAAGGACAAATTGTGCTAGATGGGCTTGTTTTGGACCATCTTTGGGGAAGATTCGGTATGATTCTGCAACAAGAACATACATTTATTTCGAGTTATGAAAATAATGTAACGCTATTCAATAGTTTCAATGAAAAATTCAGAGAAGAAGATTTTGAAAAAATTCCACCACAATCCCTGTCAGGTGGTCAGCAACAACGAATGTATTTAAATCGTGAGAAAAATCGTAAAAATCCATTGCTTATCCTAGACGAACCTTTCTCTGCCTTGGATACTAATCAGTTTAAAATGGAATTGGAAAGAGTTCTGGAACTACCAAGTGCCGTCATTGTTACTTTACATCGTCAAAACGAATTATTAAGTAAGTTTGACCAAGTTTGGGAAATTAAGAATGGAGAACTTGTAATTTTGAAATAGCTAAATTATAAAGAATAAAACGCATAGTATCAAGGTTCAGGAGATATCGTTTTTCCTTCTTCGGATAAGGAAACAAAAATTTCTTGCTTCATCTATCTGTTAAATTGAGAGATTTCCTCAGAGAAAGACTGTAAAATTTTTGATATAATGTTAAGAAGGGACTGATTCAAGACAGTCATATCTGGTCTTTCTTCCAGTCATTTTTCAAACAATATCAGTTGATAATCAGCTTAAATCAGATCTATCAGTTTGTCTATCTTTCTCTGATGGAGATCATGTCCTATCTTCACTTTGATTATTGGAAAAAACGGCTCGGTCAGGAGCTAGTATGAATAAGGAGAACAAATGAGACGTTTAAAAATGTTATGGCATATTATACAGGTTACGGGTTTTACTCGGTTTGCTCTGAGTTTTGTGACCTTTGTTTTTGGGTCAGGAGGCGTGCTTTTCCTAGTTGAACCTGCTATCACAAATTACGGAGACGGTCTTTGGTATGCTTTTGTGACTTCGACGACTGTCGGCTACGGGGATCTCCTAGCTGTGACCTTGATTGGAAGGATTACCAGTGTCTTCTTGACGATTTATGGGCTCATATTTTTTGGCTGTTTATCAGCTGTTATTATTAATTATTATACCGATTTAAATAAGGAAAGAGGAGAGGACAAATGACCGGAAACTATTCAACACGTGAATACCGTGAGAAATTATATGATGATCTTCATGTTCGATTAAGAGATACAGTGATTTTGATGTGTGCGATTTTTATTGCCTCTATCGGCCTAAATATGAATTCAACAGCTGTCATTATTGGAGCCATGCTGATTTCCCCTCTTATGACACCGATTGTTGGACTCGGATTTGGTTTAGCTATTTTTGATACGCGTTTAATCAAGCAATCTCTAGAGGTTTTATTTACTCAAGTATTGGTTAGCTTGCTTGTCTCGGCTCTGTATTTCTGGATTTCTCCCCTATCTTATGAAAGTAGTGAATTGATTGCACGAACCTCTCCAACCATTTGGGATGTGCTCATTGCTATTGCTGGTGGGATAGCAGGTTTCATTGGTTCAAGGAAAAAAGAAGCAAACAATATCGTACCAGGAGTAGCCATCGCAACAGCTCTGATGCCACCTATCTGCACTGCAGGTTACGGTTTAGCTAATGGAAATGTACGATTTTTATTTGGAGCTCTTTATCTTTTCTTGATCAACTGTGTCTTTATCATGCTAATCAACATTGTTGGAACAAGAATTATGATGAGAAAATCTCCCTTAAGTTCATTTAAAGAGCTAAACATTAAAATGAGAATTGGCTTGATATCCTTGATTGTATTATTGATTCTTCCAGCCAGCTATTCAGCAGTCACTCTAACGATAGATCAAGCGCGAAAAGAAGGAATCAAACAGTTTGTAGGAAAAGAGTTCGCCAATCACACGGTTATTAATCAAGTCTACAAGTCAAGGAACAATGAATTGGTCTTGACGGTTGTTGGAGATCCGATTTCAGAAGAAGAATTAGAAACGCTCCACCAAAAACAAGCCTCTTACGGTATTCAATCTGTTCAATTGAAAGTCAATCAAGTCCATAATTCTACAAAATTAGACGGTGAGACGACCAAGGAATTTTATGAAACCATTAACAAGTATATCGATCAAAAACTCTCTGAAAAGGATTCACAAAAAGATCTCGTAAAAGAAAAGGAAGCAGACAAGGATTGAGGATATTGACCTTATCTAACTCATGAAAGCAAATCTTGTGTGGTGATTTGGTCAATCACTACTAGCTCGGATTAAATAATACTCTTCGAAAATCAAATTCAAACCACGTCAGCGTCGCCTTACCGTACTCAAGTACAGCTTGCGGCTAGCTTCCTAGTTTGCTTTTTGATTTTCATTGAGTAAAAATATAAAAAGCAACAGCTGAAATAGTTGTTGCTTTTTAGGTATCTAGGATTTTATCCCAGGTTTTGTCTCTTATTTCTCAACGCGTGATTTGTTGGAGATATCAGCTAGGATAGCTTGAACAAAGTCATCAACTGAGACAGTTTGTGTTTCTTTTTGGCCGTAGCGACGAACGTTGACTGTTCCGTCTTCCATTTCCTTGTCTCCAACGATCAATTGGTAAGGAATCTTGCTAGTTTGTGACGCACGGATTTTGAACTGCATTTTTTCATTGCGCTCATCTACGTCTGCACGGACACCACGGTCACGGAGTTTCTTAGCCACTTCCCAAGCGTAGTCCACGTGTTTTTCGTTAGAAACTGGGATGAGGGTTACTTGGTGTGGTGCAAGCCATGTTGGGAAGGCACCTTTGTAGTTCTCAATCAAGATAGCTGTGAAGCGTTCCATAGTTGAGATAACCCCACGGTGGATCATAACTGGACGGTGCTCTTCACCATCAGCTCCGATGTATTTAAGGTCGAAGCGTTCTGGAAGCAAGAAGTCAAGTTGGATAGTAGAAAGAGTTTCTTCTTTTCCAAGGGCTGTCTTAACTTGAATATCCAATTTTGGTCCGTAGAAGGCTGCTTCACCTTCGGCTTCAAAGTAGTCCACGCCCATTTCATCAAGAGCTGCACGAAGCATAGTTTGGGCATTTTCCCACATCTCATCGTTGTCAAAGTACTTGTGAGTATCTTGAGGGTCACGAAGAGAGAGACGGAAGCGGTATTCAGTCAAGTTGAAATCTTCATAAACATCAATAATCAACTGAAGGGCACGCTGGAATTCTTCTTGGATTTGTTCTGGAGTAACGAAGAGGTGACCGTCGTTGAGTGACATTTCACGTACACGTTGAAGACCAGTGAGGGCACCAGATTTTTCATAACGGTGCATCATACCGATTTCAGCGATACGGATCGGCAACTCACGGTAAGAGTGAACATGGTGTTTGAAGACTTGGATGTGGTGCGGACAGTTCATTGGACGAAGGACAAATTCTTCCCCGTCACCCATGTCCATAGTTGGGAACATGTCTTCTTGGTAATGATCCCAGTGACCAGAAGTCTTGTAAAGCTCAACAGAAGCAAGTGGTGGAGTGTAAACGTGTTGGTAGCCAGAAGCCAACTCCTTGTCTACGATGTAGCGTTCCAACTCACGACGAATAGTCGCACCATTTGGCAACCAGAATGGAAGCCCTTGACCAACCTCTTGAGAAATCATGAAGAGGTCAAGCTCTTTACCAAGTTTACGGTGATCACGTTCCTTAGCTTCTTCACGCATTTGAAGGTAGTTCTTCAAGTCTTTCTTGTCAAACCAAGCTGTACCATAGATACGTTGCATCATAGCGTTGTCGCTATTTCCACGCCAGTAAGCACCTGCTACATGGAGAAGGTGGAAGATTTGGATACGGCCTGTTGAAGGGACGTGTGGGCCACGGCAGAGGTCTACATACTCACCTTGACGATAGATAGTCAAACCACCTTCGTCTTCAGAGTGTTCTTCAATCAATTCCAACTTGTAAGGGTCGTTCTTGAAGATTTCACGTGCCTCGTCTTTAGTCACTTCTTCACGGATAGATGGGAAGTTTTCTTTAACGATCTTTTGCATTTCTTCTTCGATACGAGGAAGGTCTTCGTTAGAGATTTGACCAGCTGTGTTGTCTGTATCGTAGTAGAAGCCGTCTTCGATGGCTGGACCAACTCCCAAGTGAATGTCTGGGAAAAGACGACGAGCTGCTTGGGCGAACAAGTGAGCAGCTGAGTGACGCAAGATTGGAAGGGCCTCTTCGTGATCAGGTGTCACAATTTCGATGCTTCCATCTTCAGTAATAGCACGAGTAGTGTCGATGAGTTTGCCGTTGAATTTACCAGCCAAGGCCTTTTTAGCTAGGGAATTGCTGATAGATTGGGCAATTTCAAAAGTTGTAACGCCAGATTCGAATTCACGAACAGCGCCATCTGGGAAAGTAATGTTAATCATGATGTTCTCCTTACTTATATTATTGACGAATGTTTTAACCCCTATTTTGAGAATAGGGACAGAGGATTGTGAAAGCTAGAAAAACAAAAAGCGACATCCTCGAAAGGACGTCGCAACGTGGTTCCACCTTCATTTATGTACCTCAAAAGAGAGGGACACCTCTGATTGGCTCTAACGTGGCCACCGTTTTATGTTTTCATAAAAAACTCAAGAGTAGTATCAGTTTAGGCTTTCTATGCGTTTCCAGCAACCACGCACTCTCTAGTAGAAAGGAACTAAGTGACTTGTCTCTATGGATTATTATAGCATGATTGTGAGATTTTTCAAGGATTTTGTGAAAGTTTTTTGTTTTTCATTTTTTGTAGAATATGCTTGATACCAATACCGGAAGCCATGCCCACCAGAGCAAAGGTTTCATAGGCTAAAAAGTAGAACCAGATAAATTCACCAAAGGTTATGATAGTAAAGCAAAAGAGCAGTCCGTTACCAATTAACCACCAAAGTGTGAAACGGAAACGGTAGCTATAGAGTAACGATACAATCAAGATTACCATAGGTGTAAAGAAGAGAAGATTGTTTACGTAGAGACTCTTGAGCAAAAGGGGGTCAGAAATGATTAGTGATAACAACTCATAAAGTGGCCAGTAAAAGAAAAAGATGACCAAATAATAGGGGAGATGGGAATAGAATCTAGGCATGATAATCACCTCGTTTTAAAAAACAGACAACTTGGATTTCTTACTATGATTATTATAGAATATTTTAAACAAGAAAGTAAATCTGTTGACAAAGAAGTTAGTTATTGGTAGAATAGGGATTGTCGTAAAGACAAATAACTTCTTCTTGGTTACAGGCATGCCAACCTGTCACTCGGATGAAGCCAAATAAAAAGGAGAAACATCATGGCAATCTCAAAAGAGAAAAAAAATGAAATCATCGCACAATATGCACGTCACGAAGGTGATACAGGTTCAGTAGAGGTTCAAGTTGCTGTCCTTACTTGGGAAATCAACCACCTTAACGAACACATCAAACAACACAAAAAAGACCACGCTACTTACCGTGGATTGATGAAAAAAATCGGTCGCCGTCGTAACTTGCTTGCATACTTGCGTAAAAACGACGTTAACCGTTACCGTGAGTTAATCAACTCTCTAGGACTTCGTCGCTAATCTTGCGTCTAAACCGTTTCTATACTTCGTTGGCTTCGGCTTGATGTACCATTAGTACAATCTTCGCCTCGTCGCCTAGTCTATAAACGGTTTATCCAGCAAGACTGGAGCTCTCTGATTTTCAGAGGGCTTTTTACGTTGTCACCTTACCTTGGTATGCTCAAGTATAATCTTAGGTTACGGTTCCTAGCACTGTAAGGTAAAATAAACCAGAATGATCTCCCTTCGGGGAGATTTTTTTGTTTCACTAAAAATTTTGTACAATCTTCGCCTCGTCGCCTAGTCTATAAACGATTTATCCAGCAAGAATTATGATGCTAAGGGCGTAAGAAATCCGTATGAAAATAGGGAAAGGACACCGTGTTCGATGAACACAAGGAGTTTCATCTTTTTCACTAGGATTTTAGCCCGGGCTCAAATCAGCTCTCTGACTTCAGAGGGCTTTTTTATTGAGGTTTTATCGGTCACAATTTTGGAGACTACAAAAACCTCAAATGGTATCAGCTAATTACACCATAAAGGTGCGTAGCTACTCGGCTTGAAAAGCCGAGTAGCTGTCTGCAAGCCCCTTCGGAGAGCCCACACTTTACGAAGTAAAGTATAGTATGTTATACTTTACATGGAAGTAGTCACCGAATTCCAGTTAGAAATTACTTTGTAACTACGTTTTGAGGAGGAGTAAAATGCTTTCATATGTTCGAAATTACCCACTAGCGATAGCTAAATTAATGTGTCTGTGCTCTCCTAAAATCTGCTGATTTATTACTGACTAATACAGGAGGGTTTTTTATGGGACAGACAATCATATCTGCTATTGGTGTTTACATTTCCACCAGTATCGATTATTTAATTATTTTATTTGCACAGCTATCACAGAATAAACAAAAATGGCATATTTATGCGGGGCAATATCTAGGTACAGGCTTACTTGTAGGGGCGAGTTTAGTTGCTGCTTATGTTGTTAATTTCGTGCCTGAAGAATGGATGGTTGGATTGCTTGGTTTAATCCCTATCTATTTAGGGATTCGCTTTGCAATTGTTGGAGAAGGTGAGGAAGAAGAGGAAGAAGAGGAAGAAATTATTGAAAGATTAGAACAAAGCAAGGCAAATCAACTGTTTTGGACAGTTACATTGCTAACAATTGCGTCTGGCGGAGATAATTTAGGTATCTATATACCTTATTTTGCTTCGTTAGATTGGTCACAGACCCTCGTGGCCTTGCTTGTGTTTGTAATCGGCATAATTATCTTATGCGAGATTAGTCGGGTGTTATCCTCTATTCCGTTAATATTCGAGACAATTGAAAAATACGAGCGAATCATTGTGCCCTTAGTATTCATTCTACTTGGACTATACATCATGTATGAAAATGGCACGATAGAGACTTTTCTGACCGTGTAGATTTTTTTGTTTCACTAGGATTTTAGCCCGAGCTCAAATCAGCTCTCTGACTTCAGAGGGCTTTTTATGTTGTCACCTTACCTCGACATACTCAAGTATAATCTTCGGTTACGGTTCCTAGCACAATAAAACCAACTATATTCATTTGTTCTCATCTTGTTACGCAGTTGAAAATATGGTATACTTTTTCATGAGAATTTTCTAAATTTTTAAGATTCTATCAAAGGAGGTTTGCATGCTTTCCAAATTTTCTGGAAGCCGACAAGACCAGCAATTTGTGTTACTTTTAGTTATTTTGCTAGGTATTTTAGGGATTTCTCTCTTTCTAGCAGTTTCAATGGGATCTGTTGCGATTAATCTAGGAGATACCTATCGGATTATTTTGAGCAGGTTGGGATTTCCTCTTGAGATAGGAGAGGTTTCCAAGTCTACTCTTGCCATTGTATGGAACATGAGATTCCCTCGAGTATTGTTAGGTCTGATAGTAGGAGCAGGCCTTTCTATGTGTGGTAGTGTGATGCAGTCCACGGTAAACAATCCCATCGCTGAGCCCTATGTCTTAGGAATCTCTGCTGGTGCAACTCTAGGGGCAACCTTGAGCATCATTCTTGGTTTAAAAGTGATGATTAGCCTTGGAGCTTTTCTTGGAGCTATTTTGGCAACAATTGCTGTCCTCATCATTGCCTCTATGCAGGGAAGGATGACGACTTCCAGTCTAATCTTATCGGGAACGGTGGTCAACGCTCTCTTTCTGGCTTTTTCAAACTTTATTATCTCAGTCGGAGCTAATGCGGACAGTGTGATGACTATTAAGTTTTGGACCATGGGTTCGCTTGCTGGGACTTCCTGGGCAGACTTGGTCCTGCCAACTATAGTGGTAGGAATGGCCTTTCTATTTTTCTCTACTCAGTATCGTGTTTTCAATGCGATGATGATGGGAGATGAGGCTGCTTTAACTTTGGGGATTCCCTTACGCTTTTATTGGTATCTTTATGTGACCATGGTGGCTGTGCTAACAGCAGTCTTAGTAGCAACCTGTGGGATTATTGGATTTGTCGGTCTGATTACTCCACATTTAGCTCGAGGGTTAGTAGGAACGAATTACAAGAGGCTTTTTCCTGTTGCAACCTTGCTGGGTGCCCTCTTTGTCATCTGGGCAGATGTACTCTCTCGTATCATCATTCCAAATGCAGAGCTTCCTATTGGTATTTTCACAGCCTTAGTAGGTTCTCCCTTCTTTATTTACATTGTTGGAGGTAGGCGAAGGGAGGTGAGGGTCTGATATGGACTTGATTTGTCAGGATGTCCACTTTGGACTGGGAGAGAAAAAAATCCTCAAGGGAGTTTCTCTTAAAGTTGAAGGGCATCAATTTCACACGATATTAGGGCCAAATGGAAGTGGAAAAACCAGCCTACTTAAACTCCTCTATCGTCAGGAAAAGGCGGACAAAGGCTTGATAAGCCTAGATGGAAAGCCACTGGAACATTGGTCACTCAAAGAAACAGCCAAGCAAATGGCAGTTGTCACTCAGTTTAATCAATTGCAGTTTGATTGTACAGTTGAGGAAATCGTCTTGCTGGGAAGAACTCCCCACCTCTCTTTTTTACAGAAGGAAAAGGAAAGGGATTATGCCCTCGTTCAAGATGCTCTCGTTAAGGTGGATATGCTTGAGAAGAAAACTCGTCTCTATTCTTCTCTGTCAGGGGGGGAGAAACAACGAGTCTTATTAGCCCGCGCCTTGGCACAAGAACCGACTCTCTTGCTCCTGGACGAACCAACCAATCACCTGGATATCAGGTATCAGCTAGACTTGTTGGCCATTGTGAAGGGGATCAAGGTCAATGTTCTAGCTGTCCTACATGATATTCAACTTGCTTGTCGCTATTCGGATTATCTCTATCTGATGAAAGAGGGAGAAATCCTTTACCAAGGGACTCCAAAGGAGACCATCACTCCTGAGTCATTGCAAACTATATACGGAGTTCAAAGTCAGGTGACTTGGACCGAGGATCAGCAAGCTATGATTCACTATTTATAAGAATGAAAAGGAAAACAAGATGAAAAAAACATTAAGCATTTTACTCGTAACAGTAGCTACCCTAACCATTGCAGCTTGTGGCAATACTACTACAGAAAAAGCTACCACACAATCTAGCACAGAAACAAGTCAAAAGGCGAGCACAGAGACGACTTATCCGTTAACGGTCAAAACCTATGACGCGAAAGGAAATGAAGTCGAACAAGTCTTTGACAAGGCACCTGAAAAAGTTATCACCAACAATCTTTCAAGCACTGAAATCTTATTGGAGTTAGGCTTGAAGGATAAAATTGTTGGCATGTTCAATCCAGACAATGCTGTGACGGACAAATACAAGGATGCGATTGCGACGATTCCTCAAATTGGGGATAAAAAAACAGTCTCACAAGAGACAGTCCTTTCTTATGAGCCAGACGCTGTGATGGGGCGAAACATGATGTTTTCTGAAAAATCCTTGGGGACAGTTAGCACTTGGAATGAAAACAAAATCCCAGTTTATACGCAAAAAGCCTCTCTCGCAACAATTCAGCAAGATTTGGGGAATATCGTAGAAGATGTCAAAAATCTTGGAATGATTTTTAATGTGCAGGACAAGGCCAATGAATACGCAGCTCAATTACAAACTAAAATTGACGCTGTTAAGAAAGCAAATCCAGCAAGCCAAGGTGAAAAGAAAAAGGCTTTGATTATGGTTGCTTATAATGATGAAACCTTCGGTGCCTACAAGTCTGCTTTGCAAGAAAGTTTGCTGAACCAACTTGGTTATACAAACGTTGCTACGGGGACATCAGGCTTGACCTTGGAAAATCTCGTGTCAATGAATCCTGAATTGATTATCTATGTAACCAGCGACCGCAATAAAAAATTGGATGAAAAAGCAGTAGAGTTGATGAAGGCAAATGCTGTTTTGGAAAGCGTTCCTGCTATTAAGAATCAAAAAATCATGACCATCTCTTACGACGAGTTGATGGACTATGGTCCAGCAGTGATTGATTCCCTTGAGAAAATCAATGACTTTATCAATAAATAATGAGTTTGATTGGGAAGGAATTCAAGTTAAAATCAGCCTTCCTTCTAACTACGACCCCAATCAAACCTATCCGGCTATTTTATTGAATGATGGAAACTTGGATTTCCTATCGTCCCTTTTCGAATCTGTGATTTTAGTGGGCTTGACCTCTAAAAATCGCTTAGACGACTACACTCCCTGGGCAACATCAGCTCTGAGAGATGGAGCTCCAGATTTTGGAGGTCAGGCCAACGTCTATCATGATCATTTATTTGGAGGTCTTTTAGATAAGTTGCAGTCGCTTTATCGCCTGGACGAAACTCGCCTTGCCTACGGAGGCTATTCACTAGGTGGTTTGGTGGCAGTCTACAGTCTTTTCAGCTTTGACAAGGTTTCCTGTGTATTTTCTATCTGCGGTTCCTTTTGGTATCCTGATTTTGTGACTTACTGCAAGGCAGAGACAGTGAAAAATCTAGATTGTTTGCTGTATTTACAGAACGGTCAAACAGAAGGAGTCAATCATAGCAATCGCTTGGCTCAAGCACCAACCTATGCTGAGCAGATTCATACCAGTCTTCAGAAATGCTATCCGAACGGCCAGTTTGTCTTTGATCCTTATGGACACCATGAACAAGTAGCTGAACGATTTTTAGCCTTTTCCAGCTGGTTGGCCCAAAAATGGAAAATCGAATAAAAGATTTATCCCTTGGCTTTTTCCAAGGGATTGTTGTATTTATTTAAGCAAGTTTTTCTCTTTTCTTATCTGGATTCCATACGAAGCTTGCGATAAAGCTAAAGATGATGGTTAGGATAGCGAGGATAATGGCAAGGATGAGGGCAGGGATACGGATAAACCACCAGAGTGGGTTTGGTTTTTTATCATTATGCCATTGTTTGGTTTCTTCGTCTAGACGTTGGAATTCTGTTTGGATACGATTGGCGACTGTTTCAATGCCTTCATCATTCATTTTCTTGATATCTGAGATATCTATTGGATTTCCAAAGTTCATATCGACACGCTCACGGCTAACCAAGCCTTTCAAGGTCATAGGACCTGTATAGGTAACAGGCATGATACGAACCTTGGCCATCTTGGCAATCAGGGCTACGCCACCTTTGACATCATTTGAGTGACGGCTCCCACTTGGAAACATGATGAGAGAGCGATCACTTTTTTTGAGAACATTGATAGGATATTTGATGGCTGAGGCGCTAGGATTTTCACGGTCAATAGGAAAGGCACCACACATACGAATCCACCAACCAAAGATGCGGTTGGCAAAGAGCTCTTTTTTGGCCATAAAGATAAACTGTTTTGGCTTGGTCGCAAAGGCCATGTAAACAGGATCCCACCAGGTGCGGTGAGGTGCAACCAGAATATAATTTTCATCTTGATTAGGAATTTTATCAGTATTATGATAGTGGGCATTGCCATTGATGGACCAGAGGAGCAAGACAACCAATCCACGTAAATAAGTATAAAACATGCGATCTCCTTCGATTATTTTCTTGTTATTATTATACCTTATCAAAGAAGGGCTGGCAAACTTTTCCCTTGACTAGGTGCAGATTTGGGATGAGATTAGAATTCTTTTAGAAAAAATGATATGATAGAACTTATGGATAAAAATAAGATTATGGGATTAACCCAAAGAGAAGTCAAGGAAAGACAGGCTAAGGGCTTGGTAAATGATTTTACTGCTTCGGCCAGTACTAGCACTTGGCAAATCGTTAAACGAAATGTCTTTACCCTTTTTAACGCTTTGAACTTTGCCATTGCTTTGGCCCTTGCCTTTGTGCAGGCTTGGAGCAATCTGGTCTTCTTTGCTGTTATCTGCTTTAACGCTTTTTCTGGGATTGTGACCGAGCTACGAGCCAAACGCATGGTGGACAAGCTCAATCTCATGACCAAGGAAAAGGTCAAGACTATTCGTGATGGTCAGGAAGTTGCTCTTAATCCGGAAGAATTGGTGCTAGGAGATATCATTCGTCTGTCTGCAGGAGAGCAGATTCCCAGTGATGCCTTGGTTTTGGAAGGCTTTGCGGAAGTCAATGAAGCCATGTTAACGGGAGAAAGTGATTTGGTGCAAAAGGAAGTTGACGCCTTACTTTTATCAGGAAGTTTCCTAGCCAGTGGGTCAGTTTTAGCTCAAGTTCACCATGTCGGTGCAGACAACTATGCTGCCAAACTCATGCTGGAAGCCAAGACCGTTAAACCAATCAACTCTCGTATCATGAAATCGCTGGACAAGTTAGCTGGTTTTACTGGGAAGATTATCATTCCTTTTGGTCTAGCTCTCTTGCTAGAAGCCTTGCTTTTAAAAGGCCTGCCTCTCAAGTCATCCGTTGTAAATTCGTCAACAGCTCTTTTGGGAATGTTGCCCAAGGGAATCGCCCTGTTGACCATCACCTCTCTCTTAACTGCTGTTATCAAGCTTGGGTTGAAAAAGGTTTTGGTGCAGGAGATGTATTCTGTTGAGACCTTGGCGCGCGTGGATATGCTCTGTCTGGACAAGACGGGTACCATCACCCAAGGAAAGATGCAGGTGGAGGCTGTTCTTCCTTTGACCGAAGAGTATGGAGAGTCAGCACTTGCTAGCCTCTTGGCCAGCTATATGGCCCATAGTGAGGATAAAAATCCAACAGCTCAAGCCATTCGCCAGCGTTTTGTGGGAGAAGTAGCCTACCCTATGCTTTCCAATCTGCCTTTCTCAAGCGACCGGAAGTGGGGAGCCATGGAGTTAGAAGGTTTGGGAACAGTTTTCTTAGGGGCACCTGAGATGTTGCTGGATTCTGAGATCCCAGAAGCCAGAGAGGCCTTGGAGAGAGGTTCACGTGTCTTGGTCTTAGCTCTCAGTCAGGAGAAATTAGACCATCACAAACCACAGAAACCATCTGATATTCAGGCTCTAGCCTTGCTGGAAATCTTGGACCCCATTCGGGAGGGAGCAGCAGAGACGCTGGACTATCTCCGTTCTCAGGAAGTGGGCCTAAAAATTATCTCTGGTGACAATCCAGTTACGGTATCTAGCATTGCCCAGAAGGCTGGTTTTGCGGACTATGATAGTTATGTAGATTGCTCCAAAATCACGGATGAGGAATTGATTGCTATGGTGGAGGAAACTGCGATTTTCGGACGTGTTTCCCCTCATCAAAAGAAACTCATCATCCAAACACTGAAAAAAGCGGGGCATACAACGGCTATGACAGGGGATGGGGTTAATGATATATTGGCCCTTCGTGAGGCGGATTGTTCTATCGTGATGGCTGAGGGAGATCCTGCGACTCGTCAGATTGCTAATCTGGTTCTTTTGAACTCAGATTTTAATGATGTTCCTGAGATTCTCTTTGAAGGTCGTCGTGTGGTTAATAATATCGCCCATATCGCACCGATTTTCTTGATTAAGACCATCTATTCTTTCTTGCTCGCAGTTATCTGTATCGCCAGTGCTCTTCTGGGACGATCTGAGTGGATCTTGATCTTCCCTTTCATTCCGATACAGATTACCATGATTGACCAATTTGTGGAAGGTTTCCCACCATTCGTTCTGACTTTTGAGCGAAATATCAAACCTGTCGAGCCAAACTTCCTCAGAAGATCCATGCTTCGTGCCCTACCAAGTGCTCTCATGGTTGTGTTCAGCGTTCTTTTTGTGAAAATATTTGGAAGTAGCCAAGGTTGGTCTGAGTTAGAAATTTCAACCCTACTCTATTATCTGCTTGGGTCTATTGGTTTCTTATCCGTATTTAGAGCCTGCATGCCATTCACTCTCTGGCGTGTCCTCTTGATTGTTTGGTCAGTAGGAGGCTTCCTAGCCACAGCTCTCTTCCCAAGAATTCAAAAACTGCTTGAAATTTCAACCTTAACAGGACAAACATTACCTGTTTATGGTGTCATGATGTTGGTTTTTACCGTGATTTTCATCCTGACTAGTCGCTATCAAGCCAGAAAATAAAGAAAGGCTGCAATCTATGGATTGCGGTCTTTTTAGGTCCAGGATTGCTAGTTGAAATGTGGTATAATAAGAGGTAATAGAGTTTTGGAAAGTGAGAGAAGATGATTTCAAAGAGATTAGAATTAGTGGCTTCCTTTGTGCCACAGGGTGCCATTTTACTAGATGTAGGGAGTGACCATGCTTATTTGCCTATCGAGTTAGTCGAAAGAGGAAAAATCGAAAGCGCCATTGCAGGTGAAGTTGTGGAGGGACCTTATCAGTCTGCGGTCAAAAATGTTGAGGCCCACGGCCTAAAGGAGAAAATCCATGTTCGTTTAGCCAATGGCTTGGCAGCTTTTGAAGAGGCAGACCAAGTGTCTGTCATTACCATTGCTGGTATGGGTGGTCGTTTGATTGCTAGGATTTTAGAAGAAGGCTTGGACAAGTTAGCTAATGTAGAACGATTGATCCTCCAACCCAATAATCGTGAAGACGATTTGCGTATCTGGTTACAAGAGAACGGATTTCAGATTGTAGCTGAAAGCATCTTAGAAGAAGCTGGCAAGTTTTACGAGATTTTGGTGGTGGAAGTGGGACAAATGAAGCTATCAGCCAGTGATGTTCGCTTTGGACCTTTCTTGTCCAAAGATATCAGTCCAATATTTGTCCAAAAATGGCAAAAAGAAGCTGCTAAGCTAGAGTTCGCCCTCGGACAAATCCCTGAAAAAAATTTGGAAGAACGTCAAGTTTTAGTAGATAAAATTCAAGCCATCAAGGAGGTTCTCCATGCTAGCAAGTGAAGTAATTAACGCATATGAAGCCTTTTGCCCTCAGGAATTTTCAATGGAGGGAGACAGTCGTGGCCTGCAAATTGGCACTTTGGACAAGGATATCCAAAGTGTCATGGTGGCTCTGGATATTCGTGAAGAAACGGTGGCTGAAGCCATTGAAAAGGGTGTGGACTTGATTATTGTCAAGCACGCGCCGATTTTCCGTCCCATCAAGGATTTGGTAGCTAGCCGTCCACAAAATCAGATTTACATTGACCTGATCAAGCATGACATTGCAGTTTATGTCAGCCATACCAATATTGATATCGTTGAAAACGGCCTCAATGACTGGTTCTGCCAGATGCTAGGCATTGAGGAGACGACTTATCTACAGGAGACAGGTCCAGAACGTGGAATTGGACGGATTGGAAATATTCAGTCTCAGACATTTGGAGAATTGGCCCAGCATGTCAAGCAAGTCTTTGGCCTAGATAGTCTTCGAATGGTGCATTATCGAGAGAGTGATTTGCAGAAGCCTATTTCAAGAGTGGCCATCTGTGGTGGTAGCGGGCAGTCTTTCTATAAGGATGCTTTAGCTAAGGGAGCTGATGTCTATATCACTGGTGACATCTACTACCACACTGCCCAGGATATGTTGTCTGATGGCTTGTTGGCATTGGATCCAGGTCACTATATCGAAGTGCTTTTTGTGGAAAAAATCGCAGAGCTTCTTAATCAATGGAAAGAGGAAAAAGGCTGGGAACTAGAGATTTTACCTAGTCAAGCATCGACCAATCCTTTCCACCATATCTAGTTAGAAAGTGAAAACAATGAAAAAAGTTGCCATTATCGGAGCAGGGATTGTAGGTGCAACAGCTGCCTACTACCTCTCTAAAGAAAGTGACCTAGAGGTGACCGTTTTTGACCATGGACAGGGGCAAGCCACCAAGGCAGCAGCTGGAATTATCAGTCCTTGGTTTTCCAAACGCCGCAATAAAGCTTGGTACAAAATGGCGCGCTTGGGGGCTGACTTTTATGTGGATTTATTAGCTGATTTAGACAAGTCAGGGCAAGAAATCGATTTTTACCAGCGTTCGGGAGTCTTTCTCTTGAAAAAGGATGAAACTAAGTTGGAAGAACTCTATCAACTAGCCCTCCAGCGTAGAGAAGAATCTCCCTTGATAGGGCAATTAGCCATTCTGGACCCAGTATCAGCTAATGAATTATTCTCTGGCTTGCAGGGATTTGATCACCTGCTCTATGCTTCTGGTGGAGCGAGAGTAGATGGTCAACTCTTAGTGACTCGTTTACTAGAAGCCAGTCAGGTCAAGCTGGTCAAAGAAAAAGTAACTCTGACACCTTTAGCATCAGGTTACCAGATTGGCGAAGAGGTGTTTGACCAGGTTATTTTGGCGACGGGAGCTTGGTTGGGGGATATGTTAGAACCCTTGGGTTATGAAGTAGATGTTCGTCCCCAAAAGGGGCAACTCCGAGATTATCAGCTTGCCCAAGACATGGAAGCTTACCCTGTTGTTATGCCAGAAGGGGAGTGGGATTTGATTCCTTTTGCAGGTGGGAAATTGTCCCTAGGCGCTACCCATGAAAATGACATGGGATTTGATTTGACGGTAGATGAAACCTTACTCCAACAAATGGAGGAGGCAGCCTTGCCTCACTATCCAGTTTTAGCTAGAGCCACTTCAAGAGCTGAGCGTGTGGGAATCCGTGCCTATACCAGTGATTTTTCACCATTTTTTGGGCAAGTCCCAGGCTTGGCAGGTGTCTATGCGGCTAGTGGACTAGGTTCATCAGGCCTCACAACTGGTCCTATCATTGGCTACCATCTAGCTCAATTGGTTCAAGGCAAGGAATTGATCTTGGACCCAGCAAACTACCCAATTGAAAACTATGTCAAACGAGTAAAAAGCGAATAAGTATTTTACTGAAATTTTAGCTTCCCCTCTAGGATGGTAAATGACATTCCCTATCAAAAATGGTAAAATAAGAAAAAATCCGAGAATCGAGGAAAAAAGATGCAAGAAAAGATTTTGGTAACGGGTGGGGCAGGTTTTATCGGGACCCACACAGTTATTGAGTTAATCCAAGCAGGTCATCAAGTTGTTGTGGTGGATAACCTTGTTAATAGTAACCGTAAAAGTTTAGAAGTTGTTGAGAGAATTACAGGAGTTGAGATTCCTTTTTATGAGGCTGATATCCGTGATACAGATACTCTTCGTGACATTTTCAAACAAGAAGAACCAACTGGTGTCATTCACTTTGCTGGTTTGAAGGCTGTTGGAGAATCTACCCGTATCCCTCTTGCCTATTATGACAACAATATCGCAGGAACTGTTAGCCTTTTGAAGGTCATGGAAGAAAACAACTGTAAAAATATCATTTTCAGTTCTTCTGCGACAGTTTATGGAGATCCTCATACAGTGCCAATCTTGGAAGATTTCCCACTTTCAGTGACTAATCCATATGGTCGCACTAAGCTTATGCTAGAGGAAATTTTGACGGATATTTACAAAGCAGACTCAGAATGGAATGTAGTCTTGCTTCGTTACTTTAACCCAATCGGAGCGCATGAGAGTGGTGATTTGGGAGAAAATCCAAACGGTATTCCAAACAACCTCTTGCCATATGTGACTCAAGTAGCCGTTGGAAAACTAGAGCAAGTGCAAGTGTTTGGAGATGATTACGATACGGAAGACGGAACGGGTGTTCGTGACTATATCCACGTTGTCGATTTGGCTAAAGGTCACGTTGCAGCTCTGAAAAAAATCCAAAAATGCTCAGGTCTAAACATTTATAACCTTGGAACAGGGAAAGGCTACTCAGTTCTTGAAATTATCCAAAACATGGAAAAAGCAGTGGGACGCCCAATTCCTT
Source organism: Streptococcus humanilactis (assembly GCF_019448275.1). Classification (GTDB taxonomy): domain Bacteria; phylum Bacillota; class Bacilli; order Lactobacillales; family Streptococcaceae; genus Streptococcus; species Streptococcus humanilactis. The sequence goes on from NZ_JAHXBZ010000002.1 coordinate 211,364, forward strand.
ACCGTATCGTAGACCGTCGCCCAGGTGACATCGCAGCCTGCTATTCAGATCCTGCAAAAGCCAAAGCAGAACTCGGCTGGGAAGCGGAACTCGACATCACCCAAATGTGTGAAGACGCATGGCGTTGGCAAAGCAAGCATCCAAATGGATTCGAAGACTAAGATGGTGATATCAATCATTGTCCCCTGTTTAAACGAAGAGGAAGTACTTCCTCTTTTTTATCAGGCTTTGGAAGCGTTACTTCCAGATTTGGAAACAGAAATCGAGTATGTCTTTGTCGATGATGGATCAAGTGATGGAACCTTGAAACTCTTAAAGGCCTATCGGGAACAAAATCCGGCAGTGCATTATATTTCTTTCTCACGAAATTTTGGCAAAGAAGCTGCTCTATATGCAGGCTTGCAGCATGCGACTGGAGACCTAGTGGTGGTGATGGATGCAGACCTCCAAGATCCCCCTAGTATGTTGCTTGAGATGAAAAACTTACTAGACCAGAATGCAGATTTAGACTGTGTTGGAACACGAAGAACCAGTCGGGAGGGAGAACCCTTCTTTCGTAGTTTCTGTGCTGATATCTTTTACCGCCTTATGCAAAAAATTAGTCCAGTAGCCCTGCCGTCAGGTGTTCGTGATTTTCGTATGATGAGAAGGTCTGTAGTCGATGCCATTTTAAGTTTGACCGAGTCCAATCGTTTTTCTAAGGGACTATTTGCCTGGGTCGGCTTTAAAACCCACTATCTGGACTATCCAAATGTCAAAAGGCAGGCTGGCAAGACTAGTTGGAGTTTTAGGCAACTCTTTTTTTACTCCATTGAAGGGATTGTTAACTTTTCAGATTTTCCCTTGATTATCGCCTTTGCGGCTGGTCTCCTATCTTGTTTTATTTCTCTGCTTATGACCTTTTTTGTTGTGGTGCGGACTCTCATTTTGGGCAATCCGACATCAGGTTGGACCTCTCTGATGGCTGTTATTCTCTTTCTTGGAGGCATTCAACTCTTGACCATTGGGATTCTCGGCAAGTACATCAGTAAGATTTATCTAGAGACTAAAAAAAGACCACTTTATCTTATCAAAGAAAAAAGCGACCTTCCTTATTTTACAGAAAAAAATAAAGTGAAAAGACTATAATTTTACATGGAAATGTGCTAAACTAGAGGGAGTGGATTATCGCCATTGATTTAGGCTTCCTGGTTTCCAATCAGGGCACGAGTTGGGCAATTTTTAACAGCCTCTAAGACATCCTGACTAGGAGAAATTTCTTTTTCCAGTTGGTCGGGGTCATCGTAAAAACGCACGATTCCATTATCGTGGTAATCAAATAAATCAGAATAAGTTTGGCAAAGCCCACAGGCGATGCATCGTTCAGGTATAAGTGTGATTTTCATATTTATATTGTAATAAGAAAAGTAAAAAAAAACAAGGAGTAAGGTATGGCAAAAGAACCGTGGCAAGAAGATATTTATGAAAATCAAGAAGAAACAAGATCAGAACGTCGTAAGAGAACTCAAGGTAGAGATGTAGTGGCCAATCGTGTCTTGACGATCCTAGCCAGTATTTTCTTTGTAATTGTGGTGGTAATGATTATTGTTCTCATCTATCTATCATCGGGTGGGAGTAATCGCACAGCAGCCTTGAAAGATTTTCATGATTCTGATGCAAATGTAGTACAGATTTCATCTTCTAGTAGTTCCCATCCTGAACAGAGTTCAGAATCTTCTTCTGAACACTCGGAGGAAGCTACAGATCCAGAAGGGACGACAAAAGTCCTAGCTGGAGAAGGAGAAGCAGCCATTGCCGCTCGCGCTGGGATTTCGATTGCTCAGTTAGAAGCCTTAAATCCTAGTCATATGGCTACAGGGTCTTGGTTTGCTAATCCAGGTGATGTTGTCAAAATAAAATAGGAGTTGATATGAAAACAATTCAAATTGCTATTGACGGCCCTGCTTCAAGTGGTAAGAGTACGGTCGCAAAAATTATTGCCAAGGATTTTGGATATACCTACCTAGATACAGGTGCTATGTATCGTGCAGCGACCTACATGGCTCTCAAGAACCAATTAGGAGTTGAACAAGTCGAAGCACTTCTAGCCTTGTTGGACCAGCATCCAATCAGTTTTGGACGTTCAGAAACTGGAGAACAGCTTGTCTTTGTAGGGGATGTGGATATTACCCATCCTATCCGTGAAAATGAAGTGACCAATCATGTTTCAGCCATTGCAGCAATTCCTCAAGTGCGTGAGAAACTAGTTTCCCTCCAACAAGAGATTGCCCAGCAAGGTGGGATTGTCATGGATGGTCGTGATATTGGAACTGTTGTATTGCCACAAGCAGAATTGAAAATTTTCCTAGTAGCTTCAGTCGATGAGAGAGCAGAGCGCCGTTACAAGGAAAATATTGCCAAGGGAATTGAAACAGACCTTGAAACTCTAAAAGAGGAAATTGCTGCGCGTGACTACAAGGATAGTCATCGTGAGACTTCGCCTCTCAAACAAGCAGAGGATGCGGTTTACCTTGATACAACTGGTTTGAACATTCAAGAAGTAGTTGAAAAAATCAAAGCAGAAGCTGAAAAAAGAATGTAAATGTAGAGAAGCCGATAGATTGATATCGGTTTTTTTTCTAAATTTGTCAAAATGCTGATTTTAAGGTATAATAGTTGCTGTTCGAGAAATTTTGATTTTCAAAGAATAGTGAATGATTATAAGGAGAAACCATGAACAACCTACCAAATTGCCCAAAATGTAACTCAGAGTATGTCTACGAAGACGGTGCCCTACTGGTTTGCCCAGAGTGTGCTCATGAGTGGAATCCTGCTGAAGTTGCAGATGTAGAAGAGGGTCTTGTTGCTATCGATGCCAACGGAAATAAATTGGCTGACGGTGATACAGTAACTCTCATCAAGGACTTGAAGGTAAAAGGTGCGCCAAAAGATTTGAAACAAGGGACGCGCGTGAAAAATATCCGCATCGTAGAAGGCGACCACAATATCGACTGTAAAATTGATGGCTTTGGTGCCATGAAACTCAAATCAGAGTTTGTGAAGAAAATTTAAGTATGTCAAAACACTATAAACTTGTATTTTATAGCCGTATCTTCTTGTTTCTAGCGGCTTTTACGGGAGTTTATCTTGAAATCGCCAAGCATGGTGGATTTGGGATGCTACTCTATTATACGGTTCTGTCCAACCTTTTAGTCGCGATTTTTACGCTCTATCTCCTAAAGGTTATGAGCCGTTTAGGTGAAAACTGGCAAAGATTAAGTCTCTTGCGCTTAAAAGGTGGAGTCACTATGAGTATCATGATTACCTGTGTGATTTACCATTTCCTTTTAGCGCCCATTGCGACTAATTTCTATACTCTAGAAAATTTCCTTTGCCACTATATCGTTCCCCTCTGGTTTTTAGCGGATACCCTCTTTTTTGACAAACAGGGTCAATACAAAATCTGGGATCCAATTGTGTGGACGATTTTACCCTTGCTGTATATGATTTTTGCTCTTTTTAATGGCTTGGTACTGAAACTTGATGTTCCTAATTCTAAGGTCAGTCCCTTCCCTTACTTCTTTTTGAACGTAAACAAGGGTTGGGATGTCGTGTTCAAGTGGTGTCTGATTATCTTTGTTGCCTATATGGTGGCAGGATTTATCTTCTACTTTATCAAGCAAATCAAGAGAAAATTATCCTAAGACACGAGGGATTCATTTTCGAGTTTAAGAAGGAGTCTATACACTAAAGAGGCTTCTTCTTTTCTTGCTTGTTTGATAACTATCAAAAAAGTAGAAGATTAAAGAGAAATATAGAAAGAGATTTCATGAAACAATTTTTAGAACGGGCCAGTATTTTGGCTCTCTCCCTCGTTTTGATTACGTCCTTTTCCATCTCGAGTGCCCTGCCAGCTATGTTTGACTATTATCAAGGCTATCCTAAGGAACAAATTGAGCTCTTGGCGAGCTTGCCTTCCTTTGGAATCATGATTATGTTATTACTAAATGGTTTCTTAGAAAAAATATTTCCTGAGCGCTTACAGATTAGTTTGGGCTTGCTGATTTTATCACTGAGCGGGACGGCTCCCTTCTGGTATCAAGCCTATCCCTTTGTCTTTGGAACACGGATTCTTTTTGGTTTAGGTGTTGGGATGATCAATGCCAAGGCCATTTCTATTATCAGTGAACGCTATCAAGGAAAAACGCGAATTCAGATGCTAGGGCTACGTGGCTCTGCAGAGGTCGTAGGGGCCTCTCTCATTACCTTGGCAGTCGGACAGTTGTTGGCTTTTGGTTGGACAGCTACCTTCCTAGCCTATAGTGCTGGATTTTTGGTGCTGACTCTTTATCTGCTCTTTGTACCTTATGGAAAAGAAAAGAAAGGAGTCAAGAAAAAAACGAAGGAAGCAAGTCGCTTAACTCGGGAAATGAAAGGCTTGATTTTTATCCTAGCTATAGAAGCGGCAGTTGTAGTTTGTACCAATACGGCTATTACTATTCGTATTCCAAGCTTGATGGTGGAAAGAGGACTGGGAGATGCCCAGTTATCTAGTTTTGTTCTTAGTGTCATGCAGTTAATCGGGATTGTGGCTGGTGTGAGTTTTTCTTTCTTGATTTCTATCTTTAAAGAGAAACTGCTCCTATGGTCAGGTATTACCTTTGGCTTAGGGCAAATTGTGATTGCCTTGTCTCCATCCTTGTGGGTTGTAGTGGCAGGGAGTATTCTGGCTGGTTTTGCCTACAGTGTAGCCTTGACGACAGTCTTTCAACTTGTCTCTGAAAGAATTCCAGCTAAACTCCTCAATCAAGCAACCTCATTTGCGGTTTTAGGCTGTAGTTTCGGAGCCTTTACGACTCCATTTGTTCTAGGTGCGATTGGCTTGATGACTCACAATGGGATGTTGGTCTTTGCCATTTTAGGATCTTGGTTGATTGTAACCTCTATCTTTGTCATGTACCTACTTCAAAAGAGAGCTTAGGATTGGTTTCCTAAGTTTTTCTTTTGAGTTTTTTGTACCCAGACAGTATTTATTTTAGAACCTTGTCTACAGATTAATTTCTTGATAAAATAGAAGTTATGACAAGATATAAAGCAACTATTTCCTATGACGGTTACGGCTTTGCTGGTTTTCAGCGCCAGCCTCATGCGCGTAGTGTTCAGGAAGAAATTGAAAAAACCTTGACTAGATTGAATAAGGGGCAAGCCATCACTGTTCACGGTGCTGGTAGGACTGATAGTGGGGTTCATGCTTTGGGACAGGTGATTCATTTTGACTTGCCCTATCAAATGGATGAAGAAAAACTTCGCTTTGCCTTGGACACCCAGTCCCCTGAAGATATTGATGTGATTTCGATTGAGCTCGTGGCGGATGATTTTCATTGTCGTTATGATAAGCATAGCAAAACCTATGAGTTTATTGTGGATAGAGGACGTCCCAAAAATCCTATGCGCCGTCACTATGCCACTCACTTTCCCTATCCACTCGATGTGGAACGGATGCAGATGGCAATCAAAAAGTTAGAGGGAACACATGATTTTACAGGTTTTACAGCCTCTGGAACCAGTGTGGAGGATAAGGTTCGCACCATTACAGAAGCTAGTCTCAGGGTTGAAGAGACAGGTCAGTTTTTGACCTTTACCTTTTCAGGAAATGGTTTCTTGTATAAGCAGATTCGCAATATGGTGGGGACACTGCTCAAAATTGGAAATAACCGTATGCCAGTAGAGCAGATTGACCTGATCTTGGAGAAGAAGGACAGGCAACTTGCAGGTCCCACTGCAGCACCAAATGGTTTGTATTTAAAGGAGATTCATTATGAAGAATAATCGTATTTTAGCACTTTCTGGAAATGACATTTTTAGTGGTGGTGGCTTGTCAGCTGATTTGGCCACCTATACCTTGAACGGCTTGCATGGCTTTGTAGCAGTGACTTGTTTGACAGCCTTGACCGAGAAGGGCTTTGAAGTCTTTCCAACTGACGATGTCATTTTTCAACATGAATTAGATAGCTTGCGTGATGTGGAGTTTGGGGGAATTAAGATTGGTCTTCTACCAACTGTCAGTGTGGCTGAGAAGGCATTGGACTTTATCAAGCAGCGCCCAGGAGTGCCTGTGGTATTGGATCCTGTATTGGTCTGCAAGGAAACGCACGACGTAGCAGTTAGTGAACTCTGCCAAGAATTGATTCGCTTTTTCCCTCATGTCAGTGTGATTACTCCTAATCTTCCTGAAGCAGAATTATTGGCTGGTCAGGAAATTAATACCTTGGAAGACATGAAAACGGCAGCGCAGAAATTACATGCCTTAGGAGCGCCAGCAGTCATTATCAAGGGAGGCAATCGCCTTAGTCAGGACAAGGCTGTGGATGTCTTTTATGACGGACAAACCTTTACAGTCTTAGAAAATCCCGTTATCCAAGGGCAAAATGCTGGTGCAGGATGTACCTTTGCCTCTAGCATTGCCAGTCACCTAGTCAAAGGTGATGAACTTTTACCAGCAGTAGAAAGCTCTAAGGCTTTCGTTTATCGTGCCATTGCACAAGCAGATCAGTATGGAGTAAGACAATATGAAGCAAACCAAAACAACTAAAATCGCCCTTGTATCCCTATTAACCGCACTCTCTGTAGTTCTAGGTTATTTCTTAAAAATTCCAACACCGACAGGAATTCTAACTCTTTTAGATGCGGGTGTCTTCTTTGCGGCCTTTTACTTTGGTAGTCGTGAAGGGGCTGTAGTCGGAGGATTAGCAGGTTTCTTGATTGACCTATTATCAGGCTATCCTCAGTGGATGTTCTTTAGCTTGGTCAACCATGGCTTGCAGGGATTTTTCGCAGGATTTAAAGGAAAAACTCAGTGGTTAGGCCTTGTCTTAGCAACGATTGCCATGGTAGGGGGCTATGCCTTGGGTTCAACTTTGATGAATGGCTGGGCTGCAGCTCTACCAGAAATCCTACCAAATTTCATGCAAAATATGGTAGGGATGATTGTAGGATTTATCCTTAGTCAAAGTATCAAGAAGATTAAGTAAAGAGGCTGAGTCAAAAGTCTTTCAAATAAGAAAAACGCATAGTATCAGGTGTTGAAAACTTGATACTATGCGTTTTATTGTGGGAATATTTTTGAAGAATATTAATCAAAATAAAGCAAATCTTTGCTGGTGCTTGTAAAGAGGTCAAAGCCATCCTTGGTAACAACACCACAGTCTTCGATACGGACACCTACTTTACCAGGGATATAGATACCTGGTTCAACAGAGAAGCACATTCCTTCTTCGATGACCAAGTCGTTTCCTTCCATGATGGATGGGAATTCGTGGACATCCATACCGATACCATGACCGAGACGGTGGTTGAAGTATTCTCCGTAACCAGCTTTTTCAATGACTTCGCGGGCAGCGCGGTCCACTTCATGGGCAGTTACACCTGGTTTGATAAAGTCAAGAGCAGCTTGTTGGGCTTCAAGAGTCAAGTTATAAATGTCTTTCTTGAATTGGTCAGGTTTGCCGACTGCGACTGTACGAGTCATATCTGACGCATAGCCGTTGACTAGAACACCCAGGTCAAAGAGGAGAAGAGCATCATTTTCAACCTTATTAGCTGCTGGAATACCGTGTGGATTTGCAGCATTATCACCAGTCAAGACCATGGTATCAAAGCTCATTTCATAGCCTTCACGTTTCATGGCAAAGTCAATTTGAGCAATGATATCTGTCTCTGTCTTATCAAGAGAAATATTATCAAAACCAACATTAACAGCCTTGTCCGCATAGAGACCTGCAACCATCATTTTTTGCACTTCGTCAGCTGATTTGATGAGGCGCATGCGTTGGATACGAGGTGTGAGGTTTTCAAACTCAGCAGTTTCAAAGACTATTTTCAAGCCATGATATTTGGTCAAGATGAGATTGTCAAACTCAACAGCGACACGTTTGAAGTCAAGTTGTGGAAGAGCATGTTTCATTTTTTGCCATGGATTTTCAGAATCCACATAGCCCACAACTGGGAAGGAAACTGTGCTAGTAGCACGCTCAACCTCAAGGGCTGGGACAAAGAGGAGGGGTTCCTGATCCGCTAGGACAAAAAGGAACATTTGACGTTCATGGGGATCACTGTAAAAGCCAGTGAGGTAATTGATTGTGACGGGGTCAGATACGACAGCGACGTCTAGTTTTTCTGATTCAAGATATGTTACGATTTGTTGTAATTTAGACATATGCTACCTTCTTTCTACCCCTCTATTTTGGCAAAAAATGAGAGAAAATGCAAGGGAGAAGGGTAAAAGAAAAGACAAAAAAACTCCGACAAGATAACGGAGTTCTTTGATATAGTTTTACTTTGTTTAAGAAAAGTCAGCCTTGCTTTTGACGTCGCTATATTCTTCAGCGATTTCTTGGCTGAGAATATCTTCATAAGCAGGGAGTTGGATGTCCTGACCGTATTTCTTCTTGAGGGCAGTAGTGACTAGGCGATAAGCTAGATTGGCATTACGAGAGAGGATAGGTCCGTGGAAGTAAGAACCAAAGACATTCTTATAATGAACCCCTTCACCGACCTTTTCTTCGTTATTTCCATTTCCATAGACAACCTGTCCCAGTGGTTTTTGGTCATCTGAGAGGAAGGTACGGCCCTGATGATTTTCAAATCCATAGTAGGTTTCATTGAAATCTTCATTGTGAATCTTGATGTCACCGATAAAACGGTTATTGGTCTGGTTGAGCGTGTAGTGGCCCATAACCCCTAGCCCTTCGATGCGTTTGCCTGAAGCTTCAATATAATATTGCCCCAATAGTTGGAAACCACCGCAGATAGCGAGAACCACACCGTCGTTTTGGATGTAGTTGTCAATGCTCTCTTTTTTAGCAGGTAGGTCGTCCGCAATGATACTTTGTTCAAAGTCTTGACCGCCACCGAAAAAGGCAATGTCGTAGTGATTTTCATCAAAGTCATCATGGAGAGAAACGATGTCAACCGTCACATGGGCTCCCAGCTTTTCAGCCACATACTTGAGCATGAGGATGTTTCCATTGTCCCCGTAGGTATTCATGAGGTTTCCATAGAGGTGGGCAATGTTGAGCTGATAAGGGTAATTGCCATCTTTTGAGGAAAGTGAAGTATAAACCATTAGTTCATCTCCTTTCTAACAATCTGACGACTAGCCAGCAGTTCGCGGAATTCCAGCATAGCAGTATAGGTAGCTAGGATGTAGGCATGCTTGCAGTCTTGGTTTTCAATTGTCTTAAGAACTTGCTCCAGACTACTTGTTTCAGTGATTTTCTCGGCTGGATAGCCTGTCACTCGGAGACGACGTGCGATTTCAGAATGACGAACACCGCCAGCGTTGATTTCAGGAATATCCATGTCAGTGATTTGTTCAAAATCCGCATCCCAGATCCAGCTGGTATCAATCCCATCCGCATAGTTAGCATTGAGGAGGACAGAGAGGCTAAATGGATAAGGAGCTAGTTTAATCATTTCGATAGCTTGGGTTGCACCGACTGGATTTTTAATTAAGATAAGGGTACATTCCTTGTTACCGATATGGAAGGTTTCTTGGCGTCCAAAGACAGCACGGCTCTTATCAAATCCTTGCTTGATGAGTTGCGAATCTGCGCCGAGGAAACGGGCGATGGCAACCGCAGCCAGGGCGTTGTAGATATTGTAGAGACCACCGATTTGAATACCGTATTCTTGGCCGTCAATGACAAAGCGAGAGCGATTGTTGGTCAACTCAACCAGTTCTGTCAAGCGACAGTCGAGATCAGGACGTTTACATCCACAGCTTTCACAGATATAGGCACCCAAGTTTGCATAGGTATTGTGTTCGTATTTGAGGATACCTTGACAGTCAGGACAGAGAATCCCTTCGGTATTATAGTGAGCCAGCTGGGCTGGTCCTTTCTCTAAGTCAAAACCAAAATACTCTACAGGATTTGGAATAGCTGGCTTGTAGAAAAGTGGACTGTCTCCATTAAGGAGAACAGTAGCCGTAGGCACCTTACGAATGGCATCCAAAATCATCTTGTAAGTTGTGTAAATTTCACCATAGCGGTCCATCTGGTCACGGAAGATATTGGTGATGACAAAAAGGCTTGGCTGGATATAGTCACAGATACGAGATAGACTGGCCTCGTCAATTTCTAGGACGGCAATATTTTTCCCAGTTTTAGAAGATTTGGCTGTTAAGAAGGTTGTCGCAATCCCTGTAATCATGTTGGCACCGCTTGGGTTGGTCAGAACTTGACCATAAACCTCTTTTAAAATGCCGACAGTGAGGGCAGTTGTCAAGGTTTTTCCGTTGGTCCCAGTGACCACGACAATCTCGTAGTTCTTAGCTAGGTTTTGTAAAATATCTTTATCAAATTGAAGGGCGACTTTCCCTGGGAGCGTACTTCCACGTCCAAGACGGCTTAAAACGAAGTGGGAAGAACGCCCAGCAAGAAGGCCCAAAGTAGTTTTTAATTTCATGTTTCTATTATATCATAAAAGAGGGAAAAGACAGATTTGAGGTTCCGCAGAAGTAAAAACAGCCCAAAGAGGGCTGTTAGTTAAGATGAGATTTGAACTTAAATCGCAAACAAGTCATTTAAGTTCTCAGCCAAGGTTGGGTGAGTGAAGATTTGTTTTGTGAAGTAAGTGTAAGGAATCTTGTTGTCCATAGCAACAGTGATGATGTTGATGATTTCTTGAGAGCCTTCTGAGAAGATGCTTGCTCCAAGAATTTCTTTTGTTTCAGTATTAACAACAGCTTTGAAAGCTCCGCGAAGATCTCCATTTACGTGACCACGAGGCATTGCTGCAACAGGAATTTCTTTAACGGCGTATGGAAGTTTCAAATCAGCTGCTTGGCTTTCAGTCAAACCGACTTGTGAAAGTGCAGGTGTGATGAACATAGTATTTGGTACATTGAGACGGTCTTCAAGTGTGTAGCTGCCATCTCCAGCAAGGTAGCTGTAAACAACACGGAAGTCATCAAGTGAAATGTAAGTAAATTGAAGTCCACCGTTGACATCTCCAACTGCAAAGACACCAGGAACGTTTGTTTGACAATGTTTGTCTACTTTAATAGCACCACGTTCAGTTAGTTCAATATCTGTATTTTCAAGTTGAAGTGGTTCTACGTTTGGTTTACGTCCAGTTGCGTAGAGAAGGGCATCGAAACGGTAAGTTTCGTTTTCAGTTACGACAAGGACTTGGTCACCGTCATTTTTAATTTCAGTAGTACGGATATTTTGAAGCAATTCAATACCGTCTTCTTCCATGTATTGTTTAGCAAGAGCTGCGATGGAAGGTTCTGCACGAGGAAGGAAAGTATCCAAGGCATCTAGAACTGTGACCTTACTTCCAAGTTTGTTGTAAAGGCCGGCAAATTCAAGACCGATATTTCCACCACCAAGGACTCCAAGGTTTTCAGGCAATTTGTCCAAGTTTTGGATACCTGTTGAGTCAAAGACGTTTTTGCTTGTAGCAAGTCCAGGGATTGGCAAGACGTTTGAAACAGCACCAGTGTTGATGACGATTGTTTCAGCAGTCAGTTCTTTCTTTTCATCACCAGCTTGGATTTCGATGACTTTATTTGAAAGGAAGTGAGCTTCCGCATCAAAAATATCTACGCCTGTACCAGCAACAGTAGCATAGTTTTTACCGTTGAGGCGACCAGTGATAGTGTTTTTGGTAGCAATGACTTCTTCAAAAGGCAAGTCTTTCTCAGCAGCAACCAGCAAAGTTTTAGTTGGGATACAACCGATATTGATACAAGTTCCACCGTACATAGCTTTGCTACGTTCAACGAGGGCAACTTTTTTGCCAGCTGAAGCCAATTTACCTGCTAGTGTTTTACCAGCTTTACCAAATCCAATAACAATTAAATCGTATGTTAACATTTATCTTCCTCCTATTTGAATTACATTCTAGCACAAGAAAAAAACTTTTGCACAATTCTGCTACGCTTTAAAAAAGTTTATGAAATAGTGGAAAGTTTAACTTTATTCTCTCAGAAAAATCGTTTACATGACTTTATCGACGGATTGGGCTATCTTTTGCTCTGGTCTTGTGTTATACTAGATAGGTTGCAAAGAAAACAGTACTTTTCTTTTTTGGAAAAGAAGCAACACGATTTTGTATCTAGTTATATGAAAATACGTCATAAAAAGAAAAGTATAAACTAAGCCCTATAGGGTGGCTTCGCACCACCTTTAGAAAGAAGAATAACGTGAAATTTAATGAATTAAACTTGTCTGCTGATTTGCTAGCAGAGATTGAAAAAGCTGAATTTGTACAAGCCAGTCCCATCCAAGAACAAACTATTCCCTTGGCTCTTGAAGGTAAGGACGTTATCGGTCAAGCTCAGACTGGTACAGGAAAAACTGCAGCCTTTGGCTTGCCAACCCTTGAAAAAATCCGTACAGAAGAAGCGACTATCCAGGCCTTGGTCATCGCTCCAACTCGTGAATTAGCTGTCCAAAGTCAAGAAGAACTTTTCCGCTTTGGTCGCAGTAAGGGAGTCAAGGTTCGCTCAGTATATGGTGGATCAAGCATCGAAAAACAAATTAAGGCTCTTAAATCTGGTGCCCATATCGTGGTGGGAACTCCAGGTCGCCTCTTGGACTTGATTAAACGCAAGGCCTTGAAATTACAAGACATTGAAACCCTAATCCTTGACGAAGCTGATGAAATGCTCAACATGGGCTTCCTTGAAGACATCGAAGCGATCATTTCTCGTGTTCCTGAAAACCGTCAAACTCTACTCTTCTCAGCGACTATGCCAGATGCTATCAAACGTATCGGTGTTCAGTTTATGAAGGAACCTGAGCATGTCAAGATTGCTGCTAAGGAATTGACAACAGAATTGGTTGACCAATACTATATCCGAGTCAAAGAACAAGAAAAATTTGACACCATGACTCGTCTCATGGATGTGGAACAACCAGAACTTGCTATCGTATTTGGTCGTACCAAACGCCGTGTGGATGAATTGACTCGTGGTCTGAAAATTCGTGGCTTCCGTGCAGAAGGAATTCATGGTGATTTGGACCAAAACAAACGTCTTCGTGTCCTTCGTGACTTTAAAAATGGGAATCTTGATGTTTTGGTTGCGACAGACGTTGCAGCGCGTGGCTTGGATATTTCAGGTGTGACTCATGTCTATAACTACGATATTCCACAAGATCCTGAAAGTTATGTTCACCGTATCGGTCGTACAGGTCGTGCTGGTAAGTCAGGTCAATCTATTACTTTCGTATCACCTAATGAAATGGGCTACCTCCAAATCATTGAAAACTTGACCAAGAAACGCATGAAAGGTCTCAAACCTGCAAGTGCAGAAGAAGCCTTCCAAGCTAAAAAACAGGTAGCTCTCAAGAAAATCGAACGTGATTTTGCAGATGAGACTATCCGTAGCAATTTTGAGAAATTTGGCAAGGATGCTCGTAAACTAGCTGCTGAATTTACTCCAGAAGAATTGGCAATGTATATCTTGAGTCTGACTGTTCAAGATCCAGATAGTCTGCCTGAAGTGGAGATTGCGCGTGAAAAACCACTGCCGTTTAAACCATCAGGTAATGGCTTCGGAGGTAAAGGTAAGGGAGGTCGTGGAGGCCGTCGTGGGGACGACCGTCGAGACCGTGATCGCCGTGGCAATGGTCGTCGTGATGATTTCAAAAAAGGAAGTCGTGGCAATGATCGTTTTGATAAGGAAAAACGTTACCGTAAGGATAATAAAAAACCACGCAATACTTCAAGTGAAAAGCAAACAGGCTTTGTTATTCGTAATAAGGGCGATAAATAAGAAAAAGCGGTTCAAAATGAATCGCTTTTTCATATAAGGAGACCGAATGGAAAAAGAAAGATAAATAAAATATATATATTATCTTTTTGTAATATTATAATACACAAAAATAGGGAGCTTGTCAATAGAAAAGAAGCAATTTAATTAAAAATATTCTTGTTTTTTCAAATTGCAATTAAATAAGCAATTTTCAGATAATAATTGAAAATTTAAGCTGTTTATGTTATAATGATAGCGATTAAATTCGAGGTGAAAAATGGCACATTTATTAGAAAAAACTAGAAAAATTACTTCTATCCTGAAGCGCTCAGAAGAGCAGTTGCAGGAAGAACTTCCCTACAATGCGATTACCCGTCAATTGGCAGATATTATTGACTGTAACGCCTGTATCGTCAATAGCAAGGGACGTCTCCTTGGTTATTTCATGCGTTACAAAACCAATACAGATCGTGTAGAGCAGTTCTTCCAAACTAAGATTTTCCCGGATGAGTACATTCAAGGTGCGAACATGATCTACGATACAGAAGCCAATCTGACGGTTGATCATGATTTAAGTATTTTCCCTGTGGAGAGTCGTGCAGACTTTCCAGATGGTTTGACGACTATTGCACCGATTCATGTATCAGGGATTCGCCTTGGTTCTTTGATTATTTGGCGCAATGATAAAAAATTCGAAGACGAGGATTTGATCCTTGTTGAGATTGCCAGTACTGTTGTTGGGATTCAACTCCTTAATTTCCAACGTGAAGAAGATGAGAAAAATATCCGTCGCCGTACTGCTGTTACCATGGCGGTTAACACCCTTTCTTATTCAGAACTCCGTGCTGTTTCAGCAATTTTAGGGGAATTAAATGGAAATGAAGGCCAGTTAACCGCGTCCGTGATTGCAGACCGTATTGGAATCACCCGCTCTGTGATTGTCAATGCCCTTCGTAAACTTGAGTCTGCGGGAATTATTGAAAGTCGCTCACTTGGAATGAAGGGAACCTATCTTAAGGTCTTGATTTCAGATATTTTTGAAGAAGTGAAGAAAAGAGATTACTAATGACTAAGGCTTTAATTTCGATTGATTATACAGAAGATTTTGTTGCTGATAGTGGAAAATTGACAGCAGGCGCTCCAGCTCAGGCAATTTCGGATGCCATCAGCAAGGTGACTCGACTTGCTTTTGAACGAGGAGATTACATCTTCTTTACCATTGATGCTCACGAAGTAAACGACTGTTTCCATCCAGAAAGCAAGCTGTTTCCTCCTCACAATTTGATTGGGACTAGTGGACGGAATTTATACGGAGATTTGGGGACCTTTTATCAAGAGCATGGTTCAGACAGTCGTGTCTTTTGGATGGATAAACGCCATTACTCAGCTTTTTCAGGGACTGATCTGGATATCCGTTTGAGAGAGCGGAGAGTGTCTACCGTTATCTTAACAGGTGTCTTGACGGATATCTGTGTCCTACATACAGCTATAGATGCCTATAATCTAGGATATGACATCGAGATTGTTCAACCAGCTGTTGCTTCCATCTGGCCTGAAAATCACCAATTTGCCCTAGGTCATTTCAAAAATACACTTGGAGCTAAGTTGGTAGATGAAAATCTAAATGAAATTTCAGAGTAATTTGGTTGATGAAATGAAAAATTTTGAAAAAAGTGTTGACAAGCATCCCAAAAGTTGATATACTAGTAAAGTAATCGACGCGGGGATGGCGGAATTGGCAGACGCGCAGGACTAAGGATCCTGTGACCGCTTTAGGTCGTGAGGGTTCAAGTCCCTCTCTCCGCATAGGATAAGAGTTAGCTTAGGCTAGCTCTTTTGTTTTTTATTGGGCTTATAATATCTATGGTGGGCGTCCATCGCTTTCAGATAAATTTCTCCTAATTCTCTCTACTTTTTCCGAATAAATAGATAGAGCCATAGAATCTAGTGAACCTAGATTTAAAACTATGGTATAATGAAAGGAGAAGAAATATGACTTTACGTCATCCGGGCATTAGCCCGACCAATGATTTGGTAGCTAAGAAAATTTTCAGCAATCCAGAAATCACTTGTCAATTTATCCGCGATATGCTGGACTTACCAGCCAAAAATGTAACCATTTTGGAGGGGAGCAATATTCATGTCTTGCCTTCCCTGCCGTACTCGGCCCAGGATTTCTATACCAGTATTGATGTCTTAGCTGAACTAGATAATGGAACGCAAGTAATTATTGAAATTCAAGTTCATCATCAGAATTTTTTCATCAATCGCCTCTGGGCTTACCTGTGTAGTCAGGTCAATCAAAACCTAGAAAAAATTCGTCAACGAGAAGGTGATACTCATCAAAGTTACAAACACATCGCACCAGTATACGCTATCGCAATCGTGGATAGTAACTACTTCCAAGATGATCAAGCTTTCCATAGCTTTAGTATGCGCGAGGACACGACAGGTGAGGTTTTAACCATCACCAATAACGGTCAAGAAAACCATCTAGTCAAGATGGCATTCTTGGAATTAAAAAAATACAGAGAAACCAGCAAAGACAAGGTTCGCAAGCCGTGGTTGGAGTTTTTCGGGAACAAGCCCTTTACCCAATAATAAGCTTTCATCAATCCGCTGTCTATAAAATGTAAGGATAGGCAGTCGACCATTTAAAATAAAATAATGACAGATTTTTCCGAAGTAAAAGGTGAGATCTGTTTTTTTATTTATATTAAATTTTATAGTTTATGTATCCGAAATATAAGTATAATAACCGTTGCATATATATATATATATATATAATTCTTGAAAAATGCTCATAAACACGATTGTTGTAGTATTTTTTTTAAAAATAAACTTTATGTAAATACTTGATTTCGAATTGTAAAAGTATTAATATATTTTTGAGATATTATGTTTCAAAGCTATTTAGCTAATCAGTTGAAACAATGAAAGGATATGCTTATGTTTGGTAAAAAGCGTGATGATAATGGTGAAAAACTTTACCGTTATTCTATAAGAAAGTACCATTTTGGTGCTGCTAGTGTCGCGATTGCGGCGCTCATCTTTTTTGCGAATGGAGTAGCCAAGGCGGATATGCCCGTCTCTCCCGCGACAGCCAACACTGAAAAAGTGGGGGTTGCTGTTACTGGTTTGACTGAGGGAGTTCCACCTACAGAGGGACATTCAGAAAAATCACAGGAAGTAGGATCTGAGAAAGATGTAGTTACTAATAAATTGGTGGATAAGTCTGCTCTTAATCAGGCTCTTAGTGACCTCCAAGCAGAGATTGCTAAGATAGATAATGGGAAGTTGTCACGTCTAGCTAGTCAGATTTCTCAATTAACTGACGAAAGCAAACGTTTGCTTGGAGACGAAAATGCATCTGAAGAGGCAGTTGCAACCTTAGTGGGTCGAGTTCAAGCTATGACAGAGCAGGTACGTCAGCTCCAGTCTAAAGAGAATGGAAAAGAAGTAGAAGATAATAGCTTGAATTCTAAGCAGGATTCTATATCTGATAAAGATAATGAGAAAAATACTCCGGCTGTCAAAGATAAAATAGTAGAAGATAAAAGAACTGCTGTTTTGAATAAAAAGAGCACGGAATTATCTGCAGGTACCGAAAGTAAAACGATTACTGTATCTGAGGAATCGTATATAGTGAAAGAAGGGAAAGTTAAGAAAGAATTACCGACCTATACTAATGAAGGTGATGGAGTTTACAAATTAAAAGATGAGTTAGAATTTATTTATAAAACTCTTGAAAAAGCTGGGGCAGATCAATCTAAGATTCAAGCAACAAAAGAAGCTTATGATAAATTTAATGAGGTATTTAGCCGGGGAGAAACTATTAGTCAAGAGGATTTTGAAGCTGCTGTTCTCGATCTTAAGAAATCTCGTGATATTATCGAAAGTGTACTTAAGGATAAATCTAGTCAAGCTTCCGTAGATGAAATGATAAATTCTCAACCGCGTAGTAGCGATGAAGAATTACCTAGTAGAAATAGAGGACGGACTAGAACAACGCGTACGGTACGTGAAGGAAATGTAAATTATACTAACTCAATAGAATCTTTCTTCGAAGATGGAAAAAAAGGAGACTCACCATACGATAAGTATACTTATATATTCTATTCTAGAAGACAGGTTAATGCTATCGATAATGCTGATAGACGTGTTGATGAAGCTAGAAATCAAATTTATGCTGATGTGACTCCTACTGATAGTGGCTTTAAATGGGATATTTATATTAATCGAAGTAAATATGATTTAAGTGATTCAGTTGCCTGGTTTACAATACCTAATGGCCAGAATTTGAAGAGAGGAAGCGTGGATATATCTTGGAAGAGTGCTACAGGAGGATATGCGACTTCTCCTAATGATGGTACTATCGCTGGAGCTCTTAGAGCAGCTGGGTTTAAAAATGTAACAGAAGGTACCCCTCAAGATTCGCGAGTTGATAAATCGGGGAATAGTACGGTAAATAAAAAGTATTATTCTGGGGATTTAAGAGCGCTATCTCATAGAGGAGGGATAACGGGACAAGATCCTTATAAAAAGCACTTAGAAACTCCAGAGGAAACAAGATTAGCAGAAGAAAAATTTGGAATTATTGAAAAAAGTAGGGGGAAACTGTTTTATTTTGAGCCAAATCAGGATTTGAAAACGTATCATCTTTCTTTTGAAACTACAGGGAATAATAACATTAATACATTGGCGTATGCTGTAGGGATGAAGGGAGAAAGAACGGATGATGATAAACCTAGCTATAAATCTCGTTTCCTTGTAAACCAATGGTATGCTAGAACTCCTGGAGAAAAAGATGCTACAGATAGCTTTAAATTTAAAATTGTAGGTAATGGTTATTTTAAGATTGATTTAAATACTGTAAACGCACTTTTTGCTCCTGGTCATAACACTTATACACAGACAAAAAATGGAATTACCTATATAAATCATCGTGATTATATGAATGATCCGCTTGCTAGGGATTCAAAAGGTAATCCACAGGTGAATGGTGTATTAACGTATAATGACGTTGAGGCAATGACCGACTATAACGGCATAGATATGACTTCTTATGGAGTATATTATGATGAAGCTGGAAGACTTATCCCTAATGAAGCTCCAAATGGACAAGGCGCTAAGGCACAAGCTGGTGCTAAAGGGCAACAATTCACGTTATTTAAAGAAGCTAATGGAACTTTTAGAACACTTACTAGAGAAGAATTAACTTTTGATGCAATTGGTACACCAGGCGTGCACACATACTTCTATAATCGTTCATTTAATGATGGCTCTCATGATAGAGGGAAATTTAGTTTTGTTACCAAGCCTAAGAAACCGACTCTAACGACCGATTTGACGCGCCAAGCTGGTAAAATCATAAATATTAAAGCTGGTAACGGAACCAATGGTTTTGAAATGAGGTTATATAAACGTGAGGCTAATGGTTCTCTGACAGTAGTGAATGGTACAAATGGACAACCTCTGACAGCCACTGCTGGAGCTGACGGTGTTGCGACCTTTAATAATGTTAAAATTGAAGAAGCGGACTATGTTGTAAAAACTGTTGTTGAAGGTACATGGATTGACTATGATAACACTCGTCATAGCACAGTCGAATCAGATGCATCGGATAGAAAAACCGCAACGGACGGAGTTCCGCCTACAGTGAAATTAATCAACAGAACGGATGGAAATAAAGAGGTAGAATTATCAGATAATGAAAACAATCTTCCTACAGTAACTGTATATCGTGGTGCAGTTTTAGAATTACCATTGAAATACTATGACAATGCGACAACAGGTAAGATAAACATCAGTTATGTAAATAATAATGGTATTCCTCGTGGAGTATGGTTCAATAAAGATATTAATGCAAATCAAAATGTAAACATTTCAGAAACTGGTAAGACTGAAAAAGCACAAGGCGAATATACTGTTCGCGGTAGAGTAGCAGCTGATGCAAGGCTAGGAACTAGTGTTGTAACTTTAAAAGTATCCGATGATTCAAATAACAATGTAGACAATGGAAACAAAAAACTTGTTAAGTTTAAAGTTCGTGTAGTTGATTTAGAATTTGAAAATAGAGGTACAGAAGTTAATGCTACTACTCGTGCGGATGTCTTAGGTTTGGGTGAAAATAGTGTAGATCCGAATAATTATTTAAGAACAACAGATGGAGAAAATGTTCATAATGATAGTTATTTCCCTAGTGGCATGAAATTCCGTTATTTAAACGGTAAAAATCTTAGTGAAACAGTTTCTTTTGATAAGATTGGTAAACACTCTGTTAAGGCTAGAGCGTATTTCCCTGATGATCCTAGGGCTAAAGAATTACCAACGAACCCAAATGATCTAACAGGTGATACTAGCCCAGTAGCAAGAAGAGGTTACTTGGAAAGGACGATTGAATTTAACGTTCGTCCAAATGCTCCAACATTAACGGATGCACAATTCTATGGTACAGCAGGGAGAAGACCAGATGTAACTGTAAGTGGTCTTCCTACTGATTCACAACTTCAAAATGGAGCAAGTGTAACGGTTGAACTTTATCAAGGTGACAGAAAAGTAGCTAGTAAGATTGTTTCAGAGAGAAATGGTTCAACAACGTTTTCTGCTAGAGATTTTTCTGCAGATTTGACAGAAGGGCAACAAGTTCATGCAGTTGTAAAAGTAGTAGGAAATTCAAATTCAAATTCTTATACAGTAAATTCGAATAATAGTAATAGTGCTACGGTAACTGGAAGAGTTGCGCTTAATAATCTAGCTGAAGGTAAAAAAATCGTACAAGTACAAGATTTGAATAGAAACGGTGTACTATCAGAAGCTGAAAAAAATGCTATTAAAAATGCAATCTTGGAAGCAAATAAAAATGGTGTACTACAAGGTAAGAGTGTTAATGATATTAATATTTCAGCAACAGGTTTAATCACAGCGGTTGTAAGAGGTAACAAAGTGGCAGAACTGCAAATTGATCCTAAGACAGGTGTGGTTACTAGATTTGCACATATTCGTGATGATTATGATATTTCATTCCCTAGTGGCTCTGAAGGTAAAATACGTCCAACAGATCCTGGGTTTGAATGGAGTGCAGATCATAAGAGTTTAATTTATAAATTTGATGCAACAGCAGGTGATAGGAATGCTATCATTAACACAAACGACATTTTGAAAAAACTTACAGCAACTCCAAAAACTAATAAAGCTACTGGACAACCTTCATTAGCAGTAGTACATGGTACTGATAAAGCTAATGGAGAAGGCAACAGAGATAATTATCGCCGTGATGGAAGAACAGGGTATTTCTATCACAACAATAGTAGCGTTAATATGCTAGATATAGTTGATCCATCGAATTATGGAGGAAATGTACAAGTTGATAATACAGCTAATAAACTTGTGGCAGTTAACAGAAAAGATATCAATAATGGAAATATTGTAGGAACTACTTTAGGTAGTGATACAATTTCTGCTGCAAATGGTGCACAGGCTATTACTTTCAACAATGTTGTTAAAAAGGCAAATGGTACGTCACTAATTGTAAAACAACAATTATATCTAATGCCGAAATATACAAATGATCAGTTATTACAAGATCGTGGCAATACAAAAGAAAATAATACCAACGTTATCAATGTGTACTTTGTACCTGTTGATCCAACTAAGCCAGATGTAACTCGTTCGACTACGAATAATTTATCAACTACAAGTGATCAAGCAAATCGTTTAGCTGAAAATACATCATTCAAGAACCTAGCCAAAGTAACAGATAACTACGACAAAGATGATGTGACAAATGATACTAGTAATACTGTTCGTAGCAAGTTAAATATGTGGGTTAAAACGGGTAACACTAAAACGCTCATTGTAGAAAATGGAGTTGAAAAAACAGATGTCATTACACGTCTGAAAAAAGAAGTTAACCCGGCGACTTATGAAGTATTTGCAAAAACAACAGATGCTTCTGGTAATAAGAGTCACGGAGATAATAGCGATGGTCAAAGTCTTGGTTTCTTTAGAGTTGGATATAACCTAGTTGCACGTCAGACAATTAATGTTGTACGTGGGGAAAGTATTTCTGCAGGTGACTTGAAGACATTTATTCAAGTTCGAGAGGGTAATACGCTTCAAGATTTACCACAAGGTGCAACTGTCACAGCTGCTCTCGAAACTAACAGTATAAGAAATGGAAAAGAAGAGACAAAAACGGTAGAAGCGACTGTTAATTTCGGAGAAAATAGAACTCAAAAAGTTACTTTAACTTATAAAGTTTTAAATACATTCCCAATTGCTCGTACGCTTTATGATTTTAAAAATCCAGATACAGCACGTAGTGGAGGTTCATCACTTTATTATCATAATGGAGGAACTATTCCTGATGGAATGACTTGGATTTATAAAGGAAGTGATAATGTTGAGAAAAGAGGAGATGATTTTTCAACGGCTCTTTCAAAAGATTCAGTAGGTTCAACAAGTTATACATTTGGTGGTAAGTATAACTATGGTCGTTTTACAAATAGTCCAACAACAGGTAATCTAGAATATACAGAGCGAGTTGTTCATAAAGTGTTTGATATTACTGACAGTAATGGAGTTACAGTGAATAAAGGAGATGCTCTAACTACTGATCAAGCCAAGGCTGCAGTCAAAAAAGTTGATGGTTCGGAAGAATTACCAGCAGGAACAACTTACGAATGGGTAGGTAGTATAGATACAAATACTCCGGGAGTAAGAACTTATAAAGTAAAAGCTACTTTACCAGTATCTCAATCAGGCAATGATGCACAACCAGGAGCAACGCAAGTAAGACCATCTAAGACAATTAATGTAACAGTTAAGGTGAGACCAACTGCTCCAAGAATCGAAGCGCAAACTAATGGGGATGTTATAATAACTCCTGCAAAAGAGGCTCAAGTTAATAAATTTGAATTCAAATATACGAATGCAAATAAAGATAATCCTACGAATCAAACAGTAACAGCTACAAAAGTAAATGATAGATGGACGCTAAGCGGACAACCAACAGATGGTGTAGAAATTGACCATGCTTTAGGTACTGTTACAATTAAAGACCGTGAAATTAAAGATAACGCAGATATAACAGCAAAAGCTGTAACAACGGATAGCGTAGAAAGTAATTTAAATACGAGAACAACGCTTGCAGGAGAAAGAGTACTACCTAAATTTACATTTGATGAAACTAATACAACGGTGGATGAGAATGGAGAGCGTATAGTTTATGTAACTCCAACAGAAAGAAACAATTTTAAATTAGGAACATTTACTGACGAGTCTGGAAAATTGATTGAAGCAAGACTTTCAGAAAAGAATAATAAAGGAAACGAATTAGCTTATGGATTGACATATTCAGAGAAGTTTACTAGAACACCGAATACAGAAAAAGCTTCACCAAGAGATATTATGATTACAGGTGTTCTTGACAAAACAAATAATGGAGCTAATTGGACTAATGGATTCCCAATAGTAACAAGATATGCTGTAGCAACGGATGCTTCAGGTAATGAGTTAAGAAATCAAAGTGATACACCATTGAATCCAACACGTGTAGTATTTAAGGTTCTTACTCAAGCAACAAAATATGTGCCAACAGTGGAAAAACAATTGATTAGTAAAGATATTACTGCTTCAGGGGCAAGCTTGTCAGAAGAGGATATAGCTTCACTAAAAAATAAACTCAAATTTACAGCTGAAAAGGGCACAGTGAAGATAGATAAAAATACACCTAAATTACAATTAACAGTAACGAATCGTAGTGTACAAAAAGATACGGCAGGATACTATGTGTCAGCTACAGTAACATATCCAGACGGTTCAAGTGAAGAAGTAAGAGTACCATTAACAACAACTAAAGCAAATCTTTCACATCCAGAAATTGGTGAAGTTTCTATTAAAATGCCAAAAAATGAGTCTGAAAGAGATAAAGTACCCGCAGAACAACGTGGAGAAGTTATTAAACATATTAGCTATCCTACAGGAGAGCCTGTACCAAATAATAAAGCAATATTGAATGAAGGTAGTATTACAACTGAGAAAGGGGAAAAAGTTGTCACAGTTCAGTTAACTTATGATGATACTTCGACAAAAGAAGTGAAAGTTCCGTTGTTAGAAGTAAATCCGATGACGATTAGCAATATCCCACGCGAGGGAGAAAATAGTGTATCAATCATAGCTAACAATAAAGTTGAGGTTGGAGATAAGATATATGTAAACCATAATAATCGCGAAGTAGTATTCACAAAAATAGCTACAGGATTTAATGCTAGTGATGCAAAATATAGACTGACAGGAAATGGAGAAGATTTAGAGTTTGCATTAGCAAACGATGATAAATTCCATGTAGGAGAGGTTATTAAAACTCATATAGAGAGTCATAAGAATAATGTTGTTAGTTCTGTAGCAACTGAAACTGTAGTAGGGTTTAATACTGTTAAGAAAACTCCGGTTGTTGATCTGGAACATTTAAGTTCTGAAGAAATACTAAAGGTAAAAGAAGCAATTAGAGAAGCACATCCATTGATAGATTTAACAAAATTAGAAGTTAGCAATGATGGAGTTGTTAAATATAATTATATCAATGGAGATGGACAACCAAATGTATTAACGCTTTGGAAACCGATTGTACAAAAACCTGCTAAACCTATCATTCAAACTAATTTAAAAGGTAAAGCCAATTTAAATACACTAGTTGATGTAGAAGTAACGGTAGATCCAAGTAAAGGGACTGATTTAACAGCAATCTTATATGATAAGAATAATCATGAAATTGGTAGCGGAAAAGTAAATTCGGAAGGAAAAGCAACAATTCATGTATCAACTCCAATTCCAGTAGGAACAGTTACAGCAAAAGTAAAATCTAATGAAACTACAGAAATAGATAACTACTCAGATAGCAGTGATGCAAAAGAAGTAACACTAGAAGAAAGTAAAGTACCAATATTTACAGTAGGTAAGCAAAATCCTGAGACTGGATCAGTTGAGATAACAGTTGTTGGGGAAGGTAATTATAATTATCCAAACGGAACAAAAGTGACATTACCAGGAGTTGCTGGTGAAAAAGTTATTAATAATGGAAAAGTAATTCTAACTAATAATGATTTACCAGCGCAAAAAACAACAAATAAAGGAACAGTTACAGAAGAAAACAAACTACCAAAAGACGGAAACGCCGTAGAAGTTCCAGCGCAGTTGAAAGATGGAGACACAGCAACGATTAAGTTCGAGCAAGATCCAACAACCGGTGAAGTGACGGTAACCGTAAGTAAAGCGAATGGCGGCACTTACGCAACAGG